>JAWOGE010000108.1:0-4463 GCA_046497165.1 bacterium
AAAAACTGTCTGTAAGCACTCTTTCCGATACAAAATCGATTAACATTGACTGTTTTAGTAAAGGGGTATGGCAGCTTACTTCTTCTGTTCCAGGACGGAGCAGCGGTGTTGAACTTCCAAAAAGTTATCGTAATTGTTCGAGAATACAGGCCAGCTTTAATTCAGTAAATCCGGGAACAAGCTACTCTGTCTACACAGATGGTGATTTTAAGGAGATAGAGATAGTTGATGATTACTATATGAGTTTGAGAAAAGATTTGTTAAAACATCGTCGTGATTTGATGAATAATTTTAGAAAAATTTACGCACGCTCGGCTTTTATAAATCTCAAACCACTTTACAACGGTTTTGAACAGGAAGATACTGTCATGGAGAGCAAGCATAAAACACTCTCCATTGTATGGTGGGGTATCGCATTTGTTTCTGCAGTGGGACTACTGATTTTCATTCTTTTTATGCGTACCCGTTTTCTTACGGCTCATGATGATGAGGGAAAGCTTGTGACCATGTCCCGTGAACAGCAGTATATGACGGTTGTTTTGACAACGGCTGTAATGATGCTTTTTATTGTTCTTTTACTTTATTTTTTGAAAAATCTGGCTTAATTATGAGAAATATTAAAATTCTTCCCGAAAGTGTAACAAACAAAATAGCCGCCGGAGAAGTGGTTGAAAGACCTCTTTCGGTGGTTAAAGAACTTGTTGAAAACTCCATTGATGCCGGAGCTTCTGAAATTTCTATTTCCGTTGAAAAAGGTGGAAGAAAATCTGTGGTTATAACAGACAACGGTGGAGGGATGACCCGGGATGACATGTTCTTGTGCGTAGAAAGACACGCAACAAGCAAACTTCGGGAGGAAAAGGATCTTGAAGCTGTAAAAACCATGGGATTTCGAGGCGAAGCTCTTTCTTCAATATCGGCCATTTCCCGTTTTTGCATAGAAAGTGCCGTTGAAAACGGAGAAGGTCACAGACTGTGTATCAAAGGGGGCGAATTCAGTAAAGAGGAGGCGGTTCCTCTTTCAAAAGGGACAAAAGTTTCTGTTAATTCAATTTTCTATAATGTTCCGGTACGCCGTAAATTCCTTAAAAGTGAAAAACAGGAGTTTTCACTCATAAGCAGACTTGTCAGGCAATACTCTATGGTCAATCCCCGCATAGCTTTTTCACTTTCTCACAATGGAAGAAAACTTTTTTTCTCCACACCGGGAGAAAGTGTAATGAACAGAATTCGAAATATCTGGGGGCTTGAACCTTCTGCTGTTCATAAGTTTCATAATCAAAAAAACGAAATTTCTGTTTCCGCTTTCATATCATCACCCCTTGAAAACTGTTACGGTCCTTCCGTGGTTTCCGTAAACGACCGTATAGTTCATGACAGAAGAATAAACGGAGTTGTTTTCAGAATATTGAGAAATGTTACCGGTAAAGATGCAAGAACCGCTCATGCTTTGTTCATCTCTCTGCCCTGTGAAAAGGTTGATGTCAATGTTCATCCGGCTAAACAGGATGTTCGATTTTCTGAAGAGAAAAAAGTTTTCGGTCTCATTGAAAAAAGCATAAGGAGATGTTTTTCAAAAGAAACAGAAGAGGTTGATAAACAGGCAAATGTAATGGAAAGTTACGATTCTAAAGATTTTAATAAAAAGACAGAGAGAGTTTTTCCAGTTCATAAAAAGAGTAAATCCCGCTCTTTTCATGTTCACGAACCACCTCTTTCTCTGTTTGATGAACCTGAAAAACGACTTCCTGAAAATCGAGAAATTTTTGGTTCAGAAGATGAATATCGCATTATCGGAACGGTTTTGGATGTGTATATAATAGTTGAAAAAAATGACAATGTTTATTTCATAGATCAGCACGCAAGTCATGAAAGAATAGTCTATTCCAATCTCATGGAGGCAATTAAAGACCGCAGTGGTATGACACAGACACTTCTCACTCCCGATTCCGTTGTCCTTGATGAAAATCTCATTGATGTTTTTAAAAAACACAGTGAACTTTTCAAAAAAATGGGATTTTTCATGGAGGTTTTTGATGAAAGTTCTCTTATTTTAAGAGGTGTTCCCGCCATGGGATTTGAAACCCGCTGGACGGATCTCATAAAAGATATGCTCAGTGAGCTTGAGGATTACGGAACGGCATTTTCATGGGATGAGAATTTTTTGGGTTTTGTGGCAACAAGGGCATGTCATAATGCTGTGAGAGGAGATAACAAACTCTCTTCCTCTGAAATAAAACAACTTCTCAAAGATATAGAAAAAGAGACAATTATGACCTGTCCTCACGGACGACCTTTTTATTTCACCATAAGTCGTAAAGAGTTCAAAAAGAGAGTTAAAAGAAGCTGATTTATTTACATATGCTGTTCAAACATTTTTCGGAAACACAATCTTTGTAATTGTTACAGACTCCACCCGATTGTGATTTTGAGCAAACTCCTTTGCTGCATAGTCCTGAACAGCACTCTCCATTTGAAGAGCAGTTCTCTTGAGCTGATTTACACTGACAAGTGGGATTTTTAACGCCCACACATTCTCCTTTGCAGCAGTTTGAATCTTTCTTGCAGGAGTCTCCGGGCAGAAAACAGCAGTTACTGTCCTGACATACTGTTTTGTCGCCGCAGCATTGATATGTTGATGAGCAGCTTTCCTGCAACGGCAGACAGTGGACACATGAACCGGAAGGAGAACATACACTGCTGCAGCATTCTTTGTGTGATTCGCAATTCAAATCAATCGGTAAACATCCCATGGGTTCAAGTTTGCATATGAACAGAAACTCTTCAGTTCCAAAGGCTGTTCCCCATCTCATGTTGAAATCTCCGTGTATCATGGCGTAATCTCCGGAGCTTTGAGGTTGTCGGGGTTCAACTATGTTCCATCCTGTCCATGTATAAGCATGTCCGTTTTCATCCCCCTCCCATGCCGCATCTCCGGAGATCCATTCCCAAATTCCCGATGCTTCGCTGTAAGCAAGTCCTATCCAGAAATTCTGAGCATCGTCGAGAGAAGGAAGAATAGTTCTGTATTCAGATTCTCCGTCAAAAGAAGCAAGCACTGCATCGTTGTCTGTGCAAAAACCGAGAGCATCGATCCGGTTTTTACTTTCTGTGGCTATGAAATAAGGTTTTTCAGGAACTTCACAGATATAAGATTGAGTATTTTTGCAGGTTGATGTCCCCCATCCTATTTTTTTAACCATTCCGGTGCAACTCTCTTCTTCGGGTTTTGGTTGTCCTTTGGCCCAGTTTGTGTATGCCAGAGGATATCCGCCGCCAAGTTCTTCCTGCCATATCTGTTTTCCCGACACAAGTCGAAAAGAACCGTTGCTGTAGGAATCGTGAACACCTATCCAATATAGAGTTTCCGAAAGAATTTTTTCCTCCAGTGCAGCTTGTTCTTCGGCAGATTCTATGGATACAAGATCCATACCCCTTGAAAAACAATCTTTTCGGGCTTCCTGCCATGTTTTTTTAATTTTTCCTGAAAAATAGTATCTGTCCATGTCGTAAAAATATTCAACAGGCTCCCCTATTCTGTATGAAACAGTCAGCTCAACTTTTTCTACAGCAAGCGGGTTGGTGACAGCAAAAGAGCTTGCCGACCCCGAAGGAATAACAGCAGTTTTTAAAAACGATTGTTCAGAAAGCCTTTCAAGAACAGAGCTGTCGGTTATTTCTGCTGTTATTACCCCCGGTGAGATATGGGAGTTTGTATTACTTCCCAACTGAAGCCATTTTTCCCTGTCCCATATAAAAAGTTCAGTACCGGCAACAGTTTCATTCCCTTTAAGAGAAATGCCCCCTGCCTCCCAGTTCATACTGATAGAAGATATATCAAAATCTTCAGAATGGCCGGAAGATACAAGATCTGCATAAAAAACAGTCGCCGGTTTTTCTGAGCGAAAAATATTATAACCAGAATAAGATGTTGTAAAAATATAATCCGTTTCTTCATCCCATGCTGCATGGCATTTAGTGGAGCTCAGATCAGGAGTCTCTACATTTACAGCTTCCCAATTATCGCCGTCCCATATCCATGTGTCTTTTAGATTGTCACCGCTGCCGCCGGTCATAAATACAAGTTCATCTTTTGATGAAGATGCCATACAGTGATTCCTGCGGGCCGGAGGGCTCTCTTCAGGTTCCAGTTTTGTCCAGAAGTAGACAGGCGCTCCCATAAAAATATTCTTGTGTATATGATAGGTGTTACTGCTGTTGTATGAAAGAGTTCTTCCGCCGAAAAAAAGAAGCTTGTTGTTAGAATAATCCCAGACCATGTCAGGAGAATAAAGAGGAATCCCGGGGTTGTCTCCGGAGGATGTCACCGAAAACCAGCTTTTTGATGAAGATGAATAACTGTAAAGATTACCTGAATCACTGCAGTAAAGTACAGGATGATTGTATGTGTGATCGTATGCAAGAGAGATAGAGCCGCATTCGGGACCGCTGTCATCGGTTTT
>JAWOGE010000017.1:0-4324 GCA_046497165.1 bacterium
GCAAGTACCACAGCATACTTACGTTTGGATATTAAGAAACGTGGGGTAAGAATCCCGGCTTTTGTAAGAAGCATTACAATAACCGGCAGTTCGAACACAACACCCATAGCGATACAAAACATGAAGATAAAGTTCAGATAGTCATCGGCCCCTATTGTTGTATGCATATTTCCATCTATAAAACCGAGAAGAATATTAATGGAAAAAGGAAGAACAGCAAAAAAAACAAAGGCTGCACCGGTGTAGAAAAGAAGAACTCCTGCAAAAACAACCCGTCTTGAAATTTTCCGTTCACTAATAGAGATTGCAGGTGATATATAACGCCAGAAATGATAAACAAGAAGAGGCATTGTCACAATAAAAGCTGTAATAGCAGAAGCTTTAAGTTTGATGAAGAAACCGCCGGTGAGTTCAAAAATATTAAGCTGATGACCTGATTTCCTGAAGGGTTCACTGATAAAATCGAGAATATATTCAGACATAAAGAAAGCCCCGATTGTAACAACAACCAGCGCAGTGAGGCAGACAAGGAGCCTGTACCGGAACTCTTCAAGGTGTTCAACCACAGTCATGGGATTGTCGCCCCTTTCTATGGCCTCAAGCTCATATGGATCGATATCCTCTTTTTTTACAGGATTTTTTTCTTCTGTTTTTTTTGTTTTTTTCGATTGGGCTGCAATTTTTGAAGATTTATTTTGAACACGTCTTCCAGGGGTGTTTTTTTTGTCAACAGCTGATTTTTTTTTCGCAGACCCGGTTTTTTTCAGGGAGGATGAATTCTTTTTTGCAGATTTACTGCTGCTTTTAACAGATTTAGCGGATGATTTCTTTTTTGATGATGTATTCTTTGATTTTGAGGAGCCTGCAGTTTTTTTCTTTGTAGTCAGTTTTTCAGGGGTTGATGTCTTTCCGGCGTTTGATCCGGATGTTTTTTTCCCGGAAGAGGGTGATTTCTTCATTGGAGATTTTTTATTCCCTGAATCAGAAGAATAGTTCTCTGCAGGTACTTTTTTTTTGTTTTCCGGTTCTATATCGGATTTTTTTTTCTTCCGGGATGAGTTGTTTTTTTTTGATCCTTCAGTCACTTTCGGGTCTCCTTATCTTCGAAATGTTTCTGTACTCTCAGGCCCTTATACTGTCAAGAAAAAATGAAACCTGACGAATTCTTCTAAAATCGGGTGAGAGACCACGCCTTCGCCGTGGTCTGTCACCTGATTTTAGAAAACTCACTCAAAAATATTTAAGCGTGAAAATTAATCAGTTGACAACATAAAGATAAATTATATAGTATATATAAATCATATAAATTTATTTTATCTGCATCCAGACACGGATGCCGCATAGTCCTGCTGTTTATTATTAAAAAGGATGTGCGGGTCTGTTAAGCAAAATAAATACAATGGAGGCATTGATGGGAAAGTTTAAAGAAACATCCATGGCGGCTGTGTTTCAGAATCAGGCTGTCAAGTATGGAGACAGAGCGTGTGTTTCCTATAAGAAAGACGGAGAATACACGGATATCTCCTGGAGCGAAATGAACCGGATGGTCAGAGACCTGGCCTGTTATCTTATGTCTATAGGAGTCAAAAAAGGTGACAGAATCGGCCTCTTTTCAGAGAACAGGTATGAATGGTGGGTTGCAGATCTTGCAATTTTATCTGTAGGTGCTGTTAACGTTCCTATCTACGCTACCAACTCGGCGGAAGAGGCTGAATATGTGCTGAAAAACTCCGAGTCCAAAATCTGTTTTGTAAGTACAGATGATCATCTTGCAAGACTGCTCAAAGCGAAAAAGAAACTGCCGAAACTCGGTAAAATTTTAGCGTTTGATGAGTCAAAACAGAAGAAAAAGGATGTAGTATTCATAGACGAAGCATACAAAACAGGACAGGCCTACAAACAGAAGGCAAATTTCGAAAAAAGAATTTCTGCTATAAAACCTGATGATCTTGCCACAATTATTTACACATCAGGAACTACAGGAAACCCGAAAGGGGTAATGCTATCTCATAAGAATTTTATTTCAAATGTGAACAATACTCTTGACGGCGGTGTGAGAGAATATATCACAGAAAAAGATATTTTTCTATCGTTTCTGCCGCTATCACATAGTCTTGAGAGAACCTGCGGTGAATATGCAGCTATAGCAGTTGGTGCGACTACAGCCTTTGCGGAAGACGTCTCAACTCTTATGGAGAATTTCCAGGAGGTAAGACCTACTATTATTATAAGTGTTCCGCGAATTTATGAGAAAGTACACACAGGAATTCTTGCGAAAGTAGCTGATGCTCCTGCAATCAGAAGATCAATATTCAACTTTGCAATGAGTGCAGCGAAAAAAAATCTCCCTTATGTATGTCGTGACAAAACCCCCGGCGGTTTAACAGGACTCCATATCAGAATTGCTGAAAAACTCGTTTTTTCCAAGCTTAAAGCCACTCTTGGAATGGACAGAATGACTTTTGCAATATCCGGAGGGGGGCCTCTTTCTACGGCTGATGCTGAGTTTTTTATAGGAATGGGAATCAAGATTCTCGAAGGATTCGGTCTTTCAGAAACAACTCCTATTGTCACCTACAATAGACCGGATCATATAAAACCGGGTACGGTTGGTGCACCTATCCCCCAAACTGATGTAAAAATTTCTGACGAAGGAGAGGTTCTTATAAAAGGTCCTCAGGTAATGAAAGGATACTATAAAAATCCAAAGGCTACCAGGGAGACCTTTACCAAAGACGGTTATTTCAGATCCGGTGACATAGGTATGCTGGATGAGGATAACTATCTGTCGATTACAGGACGCCTTAAAGATATAATCGTAACCTCAGGTGGAAAGAACATTTCGCCGCAGAATATAGAAAACAGTGTAAAGAACTCCAAGTATGTTGAGCAGATTGCAATAATCGGCGATAACAGAAAGTATCTCTCTGCCCTTATCATCCCTGCTTTTGAAGAAGGGCTCAAGTGGGCAAAGAAACAGGGACTTCCTGTTCGAAATAATGAGGATCTGGTCAAAAGTGAAGAGTTCAACCGTCTTATGGCTGCTGAACTTGACAAACATACAAAACAGTTTGCACGGGTAGAGCAGATAAGGAAATTTAAACTTCTTAATGCTGAATGGACACAGGAGTCCGGAGAGCTTACACCTACTCAGAAGATAAAAAGAAGAATTGTCTCTGAAAAATATTCAGATGAAATTGAAGAGATGTATCCCGTTGATGAAGACTAGTTAATACGCTTAAGCTGATAAAAAAAAGGGGGGCTTCAAGCCTCCCTTTTTTTTTATCAACCGGTAGAATTTTAATCTTTTCTTGACATTTTTACTATGTAGTTAAAATTTGAGAAAATTTTGCACCTTTTAAATCAGTCAGGAGAGGATATGGCCGCCTCAAATAATAAAAAGAACCGGACCGGCACATCTGAAACATCAGAGCAGGAAACATCAAATACGTCAAATGAAGAGGAAAGACCCGTTTTTGAGGGTCTCAGGGATGTTGTATCCCGTAATCGTAAGTGGATAATAAGAACAGTTGTAGTTTATGTTGCAATTTCAATAATTGCTTTTGCATTTTTTTCAGATTATCTTATGATTGCAGTAAACTGGCCTTTTAATCAGACCGGTCTGAAGCTTAATGTTTTCAGGCTCGTAGACGGGCTTTATATAAAACTCAAGGCGGCTTTTATCTTCGGGCTTATTGTTATCCTGCCTGTTCTGGTTTTTGCACTCAGAAAGCTGATATTATCTGTTGCCGGCGACAGACATCGTATGTTCATTAATTTTTCAATAGTTTTAGCTTTACTTCTTTTCTATACAGGTGCAGTTCTTTCTTATTTTGCTGTTCCTCTTGCTACAAAAGTGTTAATCGGTTTTACTCCTGAAGATATGTTGAGCACAATTAATGGCAGTAAATATCTCGGGTTTATAATCATGTTCTGTCTTTCCATGGGCCTGATTTTTGAAATGCCCGTTGCCATACTTATACTAAGTAAAACCGGAATCGTTACACCTCAATTCCTTACCAGTAAAAGAAAATATGCAATAATAATAATCTGGATAGCATCTGCAGTCATCACGCCTACTTCCGATCCTTTGTCGCTTGCTATAGTTGCTGTACCTTTAATGCTTTTATATGAGTTATCAATTATTCTTGCTAAAATTATAACGGCCCGGAAGAGGAAGGCTCATCAATGAAAAAACCGCCTTCATATCTAAAGCTGCATGAAAATGGAGCTCTGGAGGAGAGGGCTGAAAAAATTTCAGATTTTTTGAAAAAGTGCATTTTTTGACCTCACAAATGTCTTGTTGACCGTTCCGTCGGAGAAA
>JAWOGE010000047.1:0-3272 GCA_046497165.1 bacterium
TACAGGAAACTTTTGACGATGCGAATATGTCGGAAATTGTTTCCATAATACAGATTACAAATGATATTATTCTGGAAATAGAGGAGCTTGAAGGGGATCTGAGATATCTTTCTTATAGCTCAAACACAACAGAAATCACATTGCTCATAAACCAGTACGGTACTATCTCGAACAAAGAACATAAAAGCAGATGGGACTGGGTAAATGATCTCGGAGTAAAAAATTTAATTTATAGGAGATTCAGATGAAATATATGCTGATTTCTTTATTATTGCTTGCTTCCTGTGCATCTCAGCATGTTAAAGTTTCCGAAGGATTTGTCCGCTTCGAAAAAGAAGATTCCGACATAGTTCTGGCATCACCCGACAATGTTCTTTTTGTGACAAAAAAACTTACAGGTCAACACATAGAAGATAATAACAACCCCGGTCTTTGGATAAAGGAGATCGATCTAACACTTAAATCCCGGGGTTATGCAGAACAACTCAGAAAAGATATTTCCTGGGGTGGTGGTGTCGGCAAAATGCGTGAATATAGTGTGACATTCAACAGTGAAACATACCGATATCTAATAGCTGTACTTAGTCTGGAAAACAGATTGTTTCTTATTACCGCTGCCGGAGAAGATTCAGCCTGGGATATGCGACGAGAGTCAGTTATTGATACATGCAAATCATTTTCATACCGTTAATAAACTATTAAAGGAGAAAACCATGAACAAACTTGAAATCGGAAATCAGGCTCCTGATTTTACTTTAAAAGACACCAATGACCGTGAAATTTCACTGAAAGATTATCGAGGAAAGTATGTCCTGCTTTCTTTTCATCCTCTCGCATGGACACCTGTCTGTGAGATCCAGATGAAAACTCTGGAGCTGAAAAAAGATCTGTTCAAAGAGATGAACACAGTTGCGTTCGGGGTAAGTGTTGACAGTGTTTATTCAAAAAAAGCATGGGCTGTGTCCATGAAGATGAAAAACACGCCTCTGCTGTGTGATTTCTGGCCTCATGGAGATATGGCAAAATCATACGGGCAGTTTATTCCGCAGGGCGGAGTTTCACGGCGTGTGAACATAATTGTTGATCCTGAGGGTAGAGTAGCCTGGCTAAAACAGTATGATATTCCTGAAGTGCCGGATATTGAAGAAGTTATTGCAGCACTTCGTGATCTGCAGAGCTGATAGTCTTTATTCTTTACGGTCCGATTCGGGTTTGGGATAGCCTACAAATTTTTCATCATTATCAAAAAGCTCAGGAAAGTTTTTAAGAAATGTGCCTTTCCATTCATCCATGGGGAAACGCCCTTCTTTATGAAAAAGAGTAAGATAAGCAAGACGGTCTTTGTTTGATATTACCTGATAACGCTGCACGAGAAGCTTCAGAACACCGAGAAGTTTACCGTCTGTCTCTTTTTCTGCAGCAGTGTCAATGGCCTTTGTCGTAGCTTTGTCTATCCATTCATCGACCATTTCCCTGTCAAAATTCTCTACCTTTTTTATTTTCATCATCGCTTTGACCCAGCCTTCCCATGTGTCGGTTTTTTCAGCTTCGGCCCAATATTGCTCATATAGATTTTTTGCAATTTTGCGATCACACTCTTTTTTCATTTCCATGAGTTTTTTGTCATTTGGAAAATCGGACAGAAGTCCTACAATGACGGCTCTGGCCCGGTTGTAATTCTCCTGTTCAAACAACTCTTCAGCTTTTTGACGGGGATCAACTTTTTCCTCTTTACATCCGGAAAACATAGAAAAACATATTCCGGACAAAAGAATCATCGCAACAAAAATGGTCAATGCACGCTTCATCAAAACCTCCCTGAAAATAGAAACTGTATCTTAATAATATTCGTTTAAAATTACAAATCAACAAAAAAAGGGAGCTTTTTGCTCCCTTTTTTATTATTATTTATTTCAAATTTTTCAGAATTCAGCACCACCCTGTATAAGAATAGTTTTGAATCCATATTTTTTGGAATCATCCACAAGTTCTGTATCCGGCTGCATCATAAAAGTAAATCCGAAAAAAGAACGAATTCCGGCAACTTCGGAAGCAAAAACATTGAGAGCGGTTCCGAAACGAATGTTTTTGGATGATTTGTCAAAATGTTCAGCTTTAAAATACTGGGCAGCAGGATTGTTGTAAATGCCCTGGACAAAATCAAAGCGTATACCGAGTTGAACAGCTTCGAGAGCATCGACATTCATTCCAAAATCCCTGAATCTGAACTCATAACCGGGCATTACATGAATCAGCATGTTGCCCTTGGATTTCTTTTCAAGATTACTGTCAATGGTCTGGAACTGATTATAGTCAAATGAAAAGTTGGCCATTATACCTTTCCAGTCAAATTTCGCATGAACTCCGAAAGTAAGGTTGGGGAAAGTTTTCCCTGCATCACCGGTATCAGTGTCTTTTTTGTAATCGTTACGATATTGAAGAGAAGCATAACCGGTAATAATCTCGGAATAATATCCGGCTCTTATATACATAGCGTAAGTTTTATCCCAATCCCAGTTGGAGAAAGCGTTTCCTATTTTTCCGGAAGCGGTCATAAATTCAGCTTTAACCCCGGAATCTTCTGTGAGTGAATAATCTACACCCACAGCAAAACCGGCATCGGTTTCCGGGACAATAGCTTCCACAGCCGCAAGTGCACGGGTTCCGAAAGGTGTTCCCACAACAAGTCCCAGCTCCTGATATTCATCCATTATACCGTAAGTCGGTATCATCTGACCGGCTCTGAGTATGAGAATATTGAAAAGTTTCATGCCTCCGAAAGCTTCATACAGATAACTTCCACCGTTGTCAAAATTCTCCTTCATAAGAGGATTGTAGGATAAATCCTTAGAAAGAAAAGAGTTGTGAGTACGCATATTGAGAGTTCCTTTGGCGAAAACCGCTTTGCCCTTATATTCCGCACCGATAATTGCATCATCGAGGGATCCGAAAGCTTTTCCCAGAGTGGAAACTTCTGTTCCGTCAAGTTGTTGATAAATACCGTAATTGAAACCACCACGGATTATACCAACCGGTTTAAGTCCCGAAACTCCCGCAGGTGCCGGTTTTTTTTCTTCAGAAGGAGCACTGAAAGAATCATCAGCAAAAGAATCTTCTTTTTTGTCGTCAAAACTGTCCCGCGACGGCGGCGGCGGATCATCTGCAAAAGCGTCTTTTTCTTTTTCTCCAAAGCCCAGGTCCTGCAATGCTCTGTCAGAACGATCGCGTTCTTCCTCTTCCTCTTTTTCCTCTTCTTCTTCCGCAAAAGGATC
>JAWOGE010000089.1:0-6182 GCA_046497165.1 bacterium
GTCCGCTGTCCAATTTTATTCTTGCTTTTATAGCTTCTTTCTTTTTTGTTGCCTCATTAGAACTTACAGGGAATATTTACATAGCGTATTTTTTTGGAATAGCTGTTTTTATGAATGTACTTCTCGGATTTTTTAATCTCATACCCATACCTCCTCTTGACGGCAGCAAAATATTAATGGGACTTCTTCCGCCCTCGTACGATCGTATTTTTCTGAACATTGAAAGATACGGTTTTTTCATACTTATTTTTCTGATGATAACAGGAATTCTCAGAATACTTCTCTTTCCGGTGTTTTCAATAGTTAATCTTTTTCTCTTCATTCCCAATATGATTTTTTGAGGAGGATTGTCATGTTCAGACCTGACAAATACATTGATATGTCAAAAACGGACTTTGATGATATCTTTTCCGGTATTGAATCTATCTGGAATATTCTGCCTCTCATAGAAAAATATATAACTGAAAAAGATGCTCAATGGTTTAGGAAAAGAGGATATAAAGAACATTCTGAAGGTGTTTATGTGGGAGAGAACTCTGTTGTCTCCCCCGATGGAGTAATAAAAGCTCCGGCCATTATAGGTCACCGGTGTGAAATAAGACACGCTGCTTTTATAAGGGGTAAAGCCATCATAGGAAACAATGTCACCGTGGGCAACAGTTGTGAAATAAAAAACAGTTTTATATGTGACGAAGCTCAAATCCCGCATTTCAACTATGTAGGTGATGCTGTTCTCGGGTATAAATCTCATCTCGGTGCCGGTGTGATATGTTCAAATGTGCGTTCTGTTCCTGGAAATGTGAAAGTGAAGAACGGAGATGAAAAAATTGATACCGGTTTGAGAAAATTTTCTGCCATAGTGTCTGACAACGCTGAAGTGGGCTGTAACGCAGTTCTGAGTCCGGGAAGTATAGTGGGACGAAACAGTGTTGTATATCCTCTCTCATTTTTCCGGGGAGTTTTGAAGGATAATAAAATATATAAACAGAACGGTGAAATATCTGATCTGAGATCTTCAGGTATTATTGATTTTCACTGATCGTCGCAGGCGTCGGAATCGTATTTCCAGAGAATATTCACCATGTTCAAAATTGGTCTTTTTTCTTTATTGGTGGTTGTCATTAAAACCTGTATTTCAAATTTCGGTGCAATCAAACTGTTTTTATAATCGGTGAGTTCAAAATGTGTTTCTCCTATTCCCTTGGGAATATCAAAATATTTTTCCTCGGTGTCAATCTCCGGAATCCATTCGGATTGAGGTGTTTCGTCATCTTTGAGTGCTCTTATTCTTGCACCTGCGTATGCTTCCGAAGGAACATAAGCGGACACATCAAGGCGTTCAGGAATAAAACATCCGCCTTTCGGCTGTTCAAAAATATTCTGCCATTCACCCCGAGGTGCAGTGAAATTAAATGCCGTTGATCCGGTAAAGTCGGAGTAGGTATAATGAGAGCCCTGTCCAATAACTTTTCCGAGGGGAAGATCATCGGCACGCTCATTGGTTGCAGGATCTATTTTAAAAACTTTGTCACTTCCCAGTCCCAATGTCCAGACAAAACCATAAGGGTCAAATCCTACGCCGCGAAGATCAGAACTCCAGACACCGTTTAGATGGGATGAGGGATCTGTCCTGTCCCACATTGTGCCGATAAATATCCATGAGCTGTTTGAAAAATCTGATTCATCGAGTATCAATCTGCCGGTGTACCCGCTTTGAAAAAAAGAAGCCCAGATATCACCGGTTTCCGGTTCCACAGTGACACCGGTTGTTCTCATACCGGTTTTGCCTCCGCCCTGTCCGGCTGGAAGAACAAGAGAGTTGTCAGTTGCACCATGTGCAACAGTTGTTGTTTCAGGTACAAGGAAAGAGTAAGCCTTTTTTTCATCGGGATCAAACATTACCACTCCGCTGCAGTCCGGCCAGCCACCCAGCCAGATTCTGTTTTTACCATCCACAGCGATACCGTATGAACAGCCTCCGTCTTTTTCAAAGGCACCGATCCACTCTTCGATGTTTGTGTCGAAAGCCACAAGATATTTTCTATTGGTCAGAGAGCTGATATACAGTACTCCATTTGAATCTACAATCATTCCGTACACTCCGTCAGCGTCTACTGTTTCTTCGGAATCTTTTTTAAAAATATCGTCTGTATCGGGTCGCCAGACAGGTATGTCAGCTGCGGAAAAATATGGGCCGAGTTCGAAAGTTTCAGGATCAATTGATTGTATTCCGCCATAACTGTAACCTATCCATATTTTTCCGTCACTCCCCACTGCCACTCCTCGAATGCTGGGATAGGAATCGTTGACAATCTCACTGAAAACAACACATTCATCGGCAAAAATATCTTCTGAACTGTTTATCTGAACAGTATTTCCGTCACCGTCAACATACGATGTCTGGATTTCGCTGTCTCCGTTGAGATCAGGACATGTTTCCGTGTCCCAGAGAACTTTTGTAAGTCTGCCGTCATTTCGACCTCCAACCCACATATTGCCGTCGAGATCAACAGCAGTTCTGCTCGGATTTTCTCCGACCCAATAACGACCGTCTTCAATATGTGTTTCAGTGTTGAATTTAGAAACAGAGCCGTACTCATGATTTGCAGCCCAAAGATAGGGTAGTAGTTTGCTCTGTTTACTCAATGTGATTCCCGGTTTTCCTGTGGGGTTGTCAGGATCACTTTCTGAAATACTTTCAAGTCCTTCGTCAACTTCACCTTCAGTAACCGGATTTACGATACCGTCATCAATTTCGCCGCTGCAGTTATTATCTATACCGTCATATATTTCCGGTTCGGGTTCCGGAGCATTGCACTTACTCCACCCTTCCTCAATGTCACAGGTTTTAAATCCGGTACAAATTCCATAATCATTACTTTTGCTGCACTCTTCAGTGTCACCGTCACTTGGAGCAGTACATTCTCCCCATTCTCCTTCTTCATACTTTTCAACACCGAAACCGCATTCATTTGAACATTCGCGTGTTTCTCCGGTTTCGTATACATCCTCGTCGGGGTACATATCGTCCTCTTTCTTATCAATTTTTGTATCGTCTATATCGCTCTCTTCTCTGCTTCCGTTGTTTTCGGGGAAATCATTGTGAGGATCCCGGTCGGTTGTGTCGATATAATCATCGTTTATCGATGACATGTTTTTATCAGAACAGGCAAATGATAATAAAATTCCCATAAAGATTGCAAACAAAATCTTTTTTAACTGCATTTTTTTTCTCCAATATTATTGTAGACTGTATGAGTATATTTTTTTTCTGCTGATTGTCAAAAATAGTTATGTTTTAAAACATACTGTTTGTTTTGCGATTCTGACTTGCTGAATTTGTTTCCGGTCTGATTCTCTTCGAAATTTTATAAAACCTGAACCGAACGATTCAGGAAAAAATTAGCTATTGTTTAAGATTTTGTATATAATTTTCTGTTAATTTTTGTATTGGAGATTCTCATGAATTTTTTTGTTTTTATTTGTTTTGCGGCGGCTTTTTTTTCTTTTTCCTGTGATAAAAAAAACGAGTTGTCTTCGGATGAGATTGACAGTTTTCCTGGTAAAACTATTCCATTTGAGAAGTCTGTGTCGGATTTGGAGAGCATTCCCGAGGGATACAGGGAAGTTCCTTTATGGTTGCGGTATCCGGTTATATCTCCTGACGGAAAAGAGATTGTTTTTAATTACAAAGGAAAAATATGGCGAGTCAGTTCTTCAGGGGGAACGGCTGTTCCGCTTACTTCCGGTAAACATTACGATTTCAATCCCGTATGGTCTCCCGATGGCAGTAAGATAGCCTTTGCTTCCGACAGAACGGGTAATTTCGATGTTTTTGTTATCTCTTCGAAAGGTGGAGCAGTTAAAAGATTGACATGGCACTCCGCTGATGATTCTCCGGAAGCTTTTCTTGACAATGAAACAGTTCTGTTTTCTTCAGCACGCAAAGATCCTTCTGAAAGTACTATGTTCCCGGGCAGGGCGTTTCCTGAACTTTACAAAACCGGTATTAACGAAGATGGTTTTGAGATGGTTCTGCATATACCTTCACACAGTGTTTCAATTGGTGAAAATGAAAAAATTCTTTATTATCATGACCGCAAAGGTTATGAAAATAACTGGAGAAAGCATCATAAATCTTCTGTTACGCGTGATATCTGGCGTTATGATATGGAGAGAGATGTTTTTAAAAAACTGACCTCTTTTTCAGGAGAGGACCGGGAGCCTTTTTTCCATAAAGGCCGGGTATATTTTCTGAGTGAAAGAGAGGGTTCTTCAAATATATGGATTATGGACGAAAAAGGAGATGGTGCAACTCAATTAACATATTATAAAGATCATCCTGTGAGATCGCTTTCAATTACTGAAGATGGTGTTTTGTGTTTTTCTTATAACGGTGAGATTTATACCATGCATAAAGATGGTAAACCTGAAAAAACAGAGATATTTTTACCGTCAGAAAATATCTCCGCCCATGAGGAGCATTTTGTAAATAAAGATCCCGTATCTGAGTTTACTGTTTCCTCTTCCGGAGAGGAGATTGTTTTTGTAATGCATGGAGAGATATATGCTGTTTCCCCTGAATCAGGAACTACAAAAAGAGTGACAGAAACACCGCAGGAAGAACGCTGGGTGAGTTTTACAGATGATGGAAAAGCTATTGTTTATGCTTCAGAAAGAAACAGTTCGTGGAATATTTATAAAAGTGAAATAGCTGATAATGCGGAAAAGTTTTTTTACGCAACTTCTTTCAGAGAGAAAACTCTTGTTGAAAACAGGCATGACACCTATCAACCTGTAATTTCTCCTGACGGCAGATTTGTTGTCTATATGCGTAACAGAAAAGAGCTTGTACTTTATGATGTTTTTCAAAAAACAAAAAAAGTTGTTCTGCCTGCGGGTTCTTTTCTCACATACACCGACGGAGATGTGAATTATTTTTTCTCACCTGACAGTCGTTTACTTGCTGTTGAAACTTTCAGAAACAGCAGGTGGGTCGGCGAAATATCCGTTGTTAATGTCACAAGTGGAAAAGTAGTCAATGTAACAAATAGCGGGCACGATAACTCTATGCCTCGTTGGAGTAATTACGGTAAATCGCTGGCTTTTCTTTCAACACAGGACAGAGAAAAGCAGATTTACGGTTTTTTTCTGAACAGAGAAGTTTTTAATGAATTCAATATGTCAGAAGAGTTGTTTCGTATAAAACATAAGAAAAACAGTGATAACGGCGATGAAAATGAAAAATCCGGAGAGAAAAAGATCAAACCGGTTTATTTTGATGACAACAACACTGAAAAGCGAATAAAGGAGTTGGTTCCGGAAACACACGAGTATCTTGACTTTGTTTTTTCTGAAGATGACGAAAAAATCTATGCCCTGACAATGTCTGAAACAGCTTACAATATTTATAAAACAGAGATCAGAAAGAAACAGGAGAGTTTGCTTGTTTCGATTCCCCATCCTCCCGATTTAAAGTGGTTCTGGAAACCTCCTTTCCATATTGAGCTTGCATCTGACGGTCGGAAGTTGTTTGCTCTTGTGGATAATAATCTTTACGAAGTTGACATAGAAGCAAAGAACTATAAGAAGATCACATATCAGGCGGAACTGACAATTGATCGATATCTTGAAAGAAGATATCTTTTTGAAAATGTATGTAACACCATATCCGGAAGATTCTATGAAGAGAGAATGCATGGTGTGAACTGGGAAAAGTATTGTGATGAATACAGTCGTTTTCTTCCTCACATTAATAATAACTATGATTTTACAGAGATGCTTTCTGAAATGCTCGGTGAGCTGAATGTCAGTCATACAGGCAGTGGTTTCCTCGGAACATCCGGTCCGGGGGATGAAACGGGGCACGCCGGTATGCTTTTTAACTCTGAATATAAAGGAAAGGGGTTGCAGGTCTCTGAAATCTTGAACAATTCTCCTCTTATGAAAGCGGATACTTCGGTTTCTGCAGGATATATAGTAATTGAAGTCAATGGAGTCAGAGTTTCAAGCGAAAGAGATTATATCAGAGAAATGAACAGAACCGTTGGGAAGTACACAGGTATTACCTTCAGATCCTATGATGACGGTAAAACACATAAAGTAAGATTGATTCCGGTAGGTTATCGTGAGTTTTATTCACTTATGTATGAGCGCTGGATTGAAAAAAACAGAAAAAAAGT
>JAWOGE010000091.1:0-5481 GCA_046497165.1 bacterium
AAAAACGAAGAAAACAAAAAAACGCGGCAGAGGTTGGTTGGGATGGGTTCTTAAAGCAGTTTTCATAATATTTATAGTTCTTTTCATAGCCGGATACTGGACCTACAGACACTATAAAAAACAACTTCCCAATATATCAACTGTTTCTGATTACAAACCGTCACGAGGAACAAAACTTTATTCCTACGATGGACAACTTATAGCTGAATTCGACTTGAACAACAGAAGAACCATACTTCCCTACGATAAAATACCGGAAAATTTAAAAAACGCTTTTGTGGCATCAGAGGACAAATTTTTCTTTTCACATTGGGGAATAAATCCGATTGCCACACTTAAAGCAGCTGTAGGACATTTCATTATGGGCGGAAGAATGCGAGGAGCAAGCACCATAAGTCAGCAACTGTGCAAACCTTTTGTGGGTTACGAAAAAACCTTTGCCAGAAAAATAAAAGAAGCCATATTTTCTGTTGAATTTCTTGAACGAAATCTGACAAAGAAGCAGATACTTTATCTTTACCTCAACCATATATATCTCGGGAGTAACGCATATGGTGTTCAAACAGCCGCAAGGACATATTTCAGTAAAAATGTATGGGAACTTTCACTTTCTGAAATGGCTCTTCTTGCCGGTCTTGTACCCGCTCCTTCGAGATATTCTCCTTTGAAACACAAAGAGAAAGCTTTATCAAGAAGAAACTATGTTCTTAACCGCATGCTTCAAGATGAATATATAACAGAAGAGGAGTATGAAAAAGCAATTGAAGAGGAGATCATACTTAATCCGCAAAAAGAACTTTTCACAGATAAGGCACCTTATTTCAGTGAAAAAGTAAGACGATATCTCCTTAAAAAATACGGCTATGACAATCTTTACAAAAAGGGAATGACTGTTTTTACAACCGTGGATATGAGAGCCACTCGTCTGGCCCATGAATCGGTTTTTAAAGGACTCAGAGAACTTTCACGAAGACAGGGGTACAGAAGAAATAAGGAACAAAGCCATCTCATAACGGAAGACAACAAAATTGAAACAACAAACCCTCTGTACTCCATAAACATAGAAAAAGAACTGGAGACTTACCTTGAGAGACACGAAAAAGAGTTCGGCAAAATAACAGCTGAAAATATATCCCGTGGAGTATTTTATCAGGGAGTTGTGCTTTCTGTGGAAAAAGACAAAGCGGAAGTTCAGGTTGGACAGGTAAAAAGACCGGTTCATCTTTCTGACATAAGGTGGGCTAACAGTTATGATCCCTCAGCGAGCTGGCGTTCGGTGAGCAGCGTTAAAAATGTTTTTGATCCCGGAGATGTAATTCTTGTCAGGGCAACAGACAAACCGGGTCCAAAAGATCCTGAAGATCACAGAAAAACAGGAGTTTCCCTACCCGAAGATTTTTATTTTGTTCTGGAACAGATGCCCGCATCTCAGGCGGCATTCATAGCAAAAGACCCCTATTCCGGATATATTAAAGCCATCATGGGCGGTTACGATTTTGAAATGAGTGAATTTGACCGCACAACACAAGCTTGCCGTCAGCCCGGGTCCGCCATAAAACCGATTTTTTACTCACTGGCTTATAATAAACCTGAAAATGGAGACCCTCTTATGACCCCGGCCACCCTGCTTCTGGATGCTCCCGTGGCAGTGGCAGACACAAGCTTTAAACCGACCAATTATGAACGCAAATTTGAAGGGGAGATAACTTCATGGAGAGCTCTTGTCCATTCAATGAACACTCCTGCTGTAAGAGTATTACAGAAACTGGGCCTTTCAAAAGCGGTAAAAGGAGCACACTCCCTCGGAATAAAAAGTAAAATTCGTGCTGAATACGGCTCTGTTCTCGGTTCAAGCTGTCTGACTCTTGATGAACTTACGGATGCATACGCCCATTTTCCCAACAATGGAATGAGTCCTCATACAACTTACATAAGGAAAATTTACGATGCAGATGACAAACTTGTTGAAAACAACACCGTTTTTTACGATCCGTTTTTAAGCGGACTCGAAAAAATCAACAGGTTGATATATTTTACACAAAGAGAAGAAAAAAAACCACTTTCAAAAGAAGGAGCATATATAACAACAAAAAATCTCGAAGATGTTGTCAATTACGGAACCGGAATAAGGGCTGCAGAAATAAACCAGCGACATAATCATCATGTGGCCGGAAAAACTGGAACAACAAACGAATATCTTGATGCATGGTTCATAGGATTCAATCCGAACATAGTAACCGGAGTATGGGTGGGCAACGATCATCACGGAATCACTTTAGGGCGTTCTGAATCAGGCAGCAAAGCCGCCCTTCCCATATGGAAAGATTTTATGGAGCGATATCTGATGACTTTTACTCCCGATAATTACGAAAAGCCTTCGAATGTAGTTCAGAAAAAAGTCGACAGCCGTACAGGTCTTTTAAGTGATAAAGGTTATATAATGTATTTCATAAATGGCACCGAGCCGGTAAAAACTGAAAAAGACAAAGATGTTCTTGATCCTTCAGACAGCTTTAGAGGCGGATTCTGATCTCCATGAGCCGCAGAAGAATATTGAAAAGCAGCTCCGCTCTTATTTCCCTGACACTTATTTCAAGAGTTTTTGGTCTTGTGAGGGAAATGGTAAGGGCTTCTTTTCTTGGAACCACAGCCCTCGGAGATGCTTTTGCCATAGCTTTTCTTATTCCCAATCTTTTAAGAAGACTTTTTGCCGAAGGAACAATAGCCGCAGCTTTCATACCTGTTTTCAAAGGATTTTTAAGCAAAGGAGAACACGAAAAAACAAAAAAGTTTCTTTCCGCTACTTTTACCTTTGGTTCTTCAGTTTTTGTTTTAACTGTTCTCGCAGGAATATTTCTCGCAAGACCTCTTGTTAAACTTTTCGGTCCCGAGCTGGACCCTTCCATTGTCGATGAAGCCGTGCTGCTGACAAAAATCATGTTCCCCTACCTCATGTTTATATCAATATCAGCTCTGATTCAAGGTGTTCTCAACAGCATGAATGTTTTTGCTCCCTCGGGTTTTACCCCCATTCTGTTCAACATAACTTTTATATCTTCAGCGTATATTCTTGCACCTTATACAGAAAATCCGGCCCGGGCCATTGCCGTGGGTGTGGTGGCAGGCGGTGTTCTTCAGATAGTGTTTCAGATACCTTTTATGCTGAAACACGGTTACAGAATTGTATTTACATCATTTGGAAAAGCTTTCAGACATCCGGGAACAAGAAAAGTTCTCAGGCTTATTGCTCCCACTGTGATAGGTATGGGAGCCTATCAGATAAACATCCTTTTTGCCACGAGAATAGCCAATTCAGCCGGAACCGGAGTTGTCAGCTCTCTGCAATTTTCCAACAGACTTCTTGAGCTGCTGCTCGGGATTTTTGCAGTTTCTCTCGGCACTGTAATTCTTCCTGAACTCGCTCAGAACGCGAAGGAGGAGAACTGGAAAAAACTCAGAGAAAACGGTATTTTCATTTTAAAAATAGTTGCCCTGATAACTTTGCCGTCAGCAATATACACTTTTCTGTATCGTCAAGAAATAGTTTCTCTACTTTTCAGAATGGGAGCTTTTGACAGCAAGTCTGTCGATCTCACAGCCTATGCCCTGATGTTTCATATTCCCGGACTTTTCTTTATCGCCGTCAACAGGATACTCACACCTGTTTTTTATGCCCACGAAGACACTCGTTCTCCCACTTTTGCCGGGATTCTGACAGTGGTGTTGAACATAACACTTGCCTACACTCTTGTAAATCCTCTCAAAGGAGGAGGTGTGGCACTGGCCGCATCCATATCTTCGGTAATAAACATGCTTATTCTTCTTCTTATGATGCAGAAGAAAAAAAATCTTGGACACGGTTTTATATCCATTCCGATGCTCTATAGTTTTAAAATTTTTATATTCTCTGTCATTTCAATTCTTCCTGTAATTCCTGTCAGAGTTTTCATGATTCATACTTTTTCAAATTTCGACAACAGACTTCTCACTTCGGGTATGCCGCTTGCGGTCGGAGCGATCTGTTTTTTTGCTATGCTGTTCATGATACTTTACATTACGGGAGATAAATACCTTTACGAAACAATGATCATTATCAAAAGGAGGAACCTGTGGAAAAAGTAAAATTACTCATTATGGGAGCCGGTCCTGCAGGATATGTGGGTGCCATACGAGCAGCACAACTCGGTCTAAAACCTGTTCTTCTGGAAAAAAATCATGTGGGCGGAACATGTCTCAACCGCGGCTGCATTCCCACAAAAGCTCTGATCAAAGCCGCTCATATAATGAACGACATAAAAAATTCTTCAATTTTCGGCATAAATTCAACTTCATCGTTTTCATGGCCCGATGTTACAGCTCATGCCCGCAGAAGTGTTGAAAACAACCGTAAGGGCATTGAATTCCTTCTGAAAAAAAACGGTGTTCGTCTTGTGAGAGAAAAAGGAAAGTTCATCGGTGAAAAACATATAGAAGCAGGAGATCTGTCTTTTGAAGCCGAAAATATAATACTGGCCACAGGTTCTTCACCGGCATCACTTCCCCACATAAAGCCGGACGGAAAAGAGATAATAACAAGCAGACACGCTTTATTTCTCGAAAAACTTCCCGCATCTCTGACCATTGTAGGCGGAGGAGTTATCGGTTGTGAATTTGCCTATATATTTAATTCTTTCGGCGTAGATGTAACAATAGTTGAAGCCATGAAGAACATAATACCTTCTGAAGATAAAGATATCTCAAAAGAGCTTCAGAAATCCCTTAAAAAACAGGGCATATCAATTTACAAAAAACGCATGGTTCAATCCGTTGAAAAAATATCCGAAAACCGTCTTTCAGTAACACTTGACAACGGAAAAAACTTTGAAACGGAAAAACTCCTCTCCTCAACAGGAAGAGTCCCGTGCACATCATCAATGAATCTTGAAAAAACAACCATAGCTGTAGACAAAAAAGGCTTCATCCCGGTAAACAGTATGAACAAAACCAATGTTGACGGCATATATGCAGTGGGAGACATCATAGATTCGCCAATGCTTGCCCATACTGCAGAACACGAAGCGGTTCTCGCTGTGGAACACATTGCAGGTGAAAACCCCGAAAAAACAAACTACAACGCAAACCCGGGATGCATCTACTCAGAACCTGAAGTAGCATCCATAGGGATGACCGAGCAAAAAGTAAAAGACAGCGGAATATCTTATGTGACAGGAAAATGTCCCTTCAAAGCAAACGGAAAAGCTGTGGCATCCGGCGATGTAAGAGGGTTTGTAAAAGTTATAGTTGAAAAAGAAAGCCTTAAACTTCTCGGAGCACACATAATCGGACAGAGTGCAACCGATATAATAGCTGAATTTCTACCGGCTTTTTCTCTTTCATTAAACGCAAAACAGAACTTGGAACTTAGTATTAGCATCAGCACGTTCTGCCAAACTGTATCTCTCTGCTGGTTTCCAGATAGGTTCTAGGTCTAGTAACTGCGCT
>JAWOGE010000136.1:0-7593 GCA_046497165.1 bacterium
AACGGGCCTCTTGAGCGTTCCTTCATGATCAAATCGGCAATCGTGTGCTGGATTGCGATCTTGATTTTCCTCGGGATGCTTCTATGCTTGCCCAATTCATACCGGTGGTTCATGTGGATTCCATACAGCATCCTGCTTCCTCTGGGAATCGTATTTGGGAACCGAAAGCAGCAGGCAATCAGACAACAAGAATCGCAGAACAAGACGGATGCAGGCGACGGCAAATAGCCGCACCTGATACGCAATGTTAGGATTAAGGAGAAGCATGGCGACACCAACACCAGAAACAGTTCGAGAGCAGATATCGTGGTCGTATGCGAACCTTGCGCGTGTGCATTCAGCATTGGAGGATGGGGTCAAAAAATATCAACGGGTACACCACATAATCCGCAACAGAACTTACCATGGGTTGCTGTCCGGAAAGATTGCCATGCGTTCTTTATATGACGATGAACGGCTGAAGATGACCGCACCACAGGCGTGTTATTACTGCGGTGCAAAGGATAGTTTGGCGGTCGATCACCTCATACCGAGAATCCGTGGTGGGCCTGATGATGCGGATAACCTAATCTGGGCTTGCCGCAGTTGTAATAGCTCAAAGCAAGGCCGCGACATGCTGGTGTGGGCAGCATCCAAGGGCTTCTTCCCATCGATACTTCTTCTTCGGCGATACACCAAAATTGTCGCTCGATATTGCGATCAAAGCGGGTATATGAGCACACCCCTTGGTCAGCTTGTAAATGGGGATATGCCTTTCGATGTGCGACTACTACCAACCAAGTTCCCTCCCCTGGAAAAGCTCATGCTTTGGGTGATATCAGAGGAAGAAGAAAATTAATGTCTTGATGTTTATGATTTCGGTAAGGTTTTTAAATGTCTTGACAGGTGTGCGAAACTTGTGTAAAAATAAAACAAACTTAAATATCAAACCCCTGTTTCTTTTTTGCAACAACAATCGCCCTGAAGTTGCAATTGTGCGACAGGATGTTTGTAAGAATAAGTTTGTTAAATGAAAAGTGGTTGATTTTAAAGGTTAAACTGAATTTTTAAAAATATATTGCCGTGAGGTCTGTTTTTTGCACTGAACCGGTTGCGATATTTCTTTTATATGGAGGTTATGATATGTCATTTTCGCTTTTCACTAATGAGGGGGAAGAAAAAAAATTCAAGGAAACTTTTTCAAAAATTAAAAACACTGTGGTTGTTCTGTCCGGTAAAGGAGGTGTCGGTAAAAGCAGTGTTGCTGTAAATTTGGCTTACTATCTTGCAATCCAGGGAAAGAAGGTTGGTTTAATGGATATTGATTTTCACGGACCGAGCATTCCTAAGCTGCTCGGCATTGAAAACAAAAAACTTCTTTCTGATAAAAAAGGAAGCGTGCGTCCCATTGAAATTACCAATTCTTTTCATGCGGTCAGCATAGGTATGGCTCTTGAATCTGTGGATAGTCCTGTCATATGGCGAGGTCCCATGAAGGTTTCTGCTATAAAGCAGTTTTTTTGCGATGTGAATTGGGGAGAGCTTGATTATCTTATAATAGATTCACCTCCCGGAACCGGGGATGAACCGCTCACGGTTGCTCAGTTTCTTAAGAAAAAAGCCAATTCTCTGATAGTTAGCACTCCTCAGGAAGTTTCCATAAGTGATGTCAGAAAATCTCTCTCCTTTATTAAGAATCTTGGTTTTAAAAATCTTGGAATAGTTATGAACATGAGTCATTTTGTCTGTCCTAAATGCGGAGAAAAAACTTATATTTTCAAACATGGTGCCATAAAACAGATGGCAGAAGATCATAATACTGAAATTTTGGGTGAGATTCCCATAGAACCATTGGTGAGTGAATGTGGTGACAAAGGTGGTTTTTTTGTTTCATCTTATGGAAAAACTCCGGCGGGAAAAGAGTTTGAAAAAATCGGAGAGAAAATAATTTCGAAGCTTTCGTAATTTTTCAATGAGAGAGTCGGACGGTTCAGGTTTTAATTCTTCAGTCAATTTTCAGAGTAGGGGATGGATATCCCGTGTTTTTTCATGATACGATAAATTGTGGTTTTGTGGACCCCCAGTGCTTTAGCGGCTTGAGGTACATTATAATTGCTTTCTTTTAAAGCGGTGGTTATTGAATTTACTTTAGCCAGTTTTTTTATGTCTCTGAGTTTTCCGGATTGAATCTGTGTGCCGGCTGTTTCTGTAAGTTCCTCAGGAAGAAGTTCTTTTTCTATGATATCTGAACTGCAGAGTACAAAAGCTCTTTCTATAACATTTTCAAGTTCTCTGATGTTTCCGGGCCAGTTATGTGCCATGAGAATTGAAAGAACCTCCGGTGTAACTCCTTTAATTTGTCTGTCCTGTTTTCGGTTGAATTTTTTAATGAAATGTTCCACAAGCAATGGGATGTCAGAAATTCTTTTTCTGAGAGGAGGCAGTTCGACCTTTATGATGTTTATTCTGTAAAAAAGATCTTCTCTGAAATTTTCGGCTTCAACAAGTTTTTTCAGATTTCTGTTGGTGGCACATATAATTCTTGCATCTGTTTTTTCAGATTTTGTAGCTCCGAGAGGTTTAAAACTGTTTTCCTGAAGCACTCTGAGAAGTTTCACCTGAAGCTGCGTAGAGATCTCACCTATTTCATCAAGAAAAAGAGTGCTGTTGGATGCTACGGAAAACCAGCCTCTTTTGTCTTTATCCGCACCGGTAAAAGCCCCTTTTTTGTATCCGAAAAGTTCACTTTCGAGCAGATTATCGGGAAATGCGGCACAATTTAGTGCATAAAAAGATTTTTCCGATCTCTTTCCCATGTTGTGTATGGCTCTTGCATAGATCTCTTTTCCTGTTCCGGTTTCACCTTCAATGAGAACAGTACTGGAACTTGTGGCAATTGCCGGAAGAATGTCCAGAACTTTTTTCATGCAGAGAGCATCAGTTACGATATCTCCGGCTTTGTACTTCCCTTTTAACTCTTTTCTGAGAGACTCAATTTCGCTGAGATCACGAAAAGTTTCAGCTCCTCCGATTATCTGTCCGTTATGGTTGTAAAGAACTGCTGTTGATACACTCACAGGAATCTTATCTCCATCCGCATTTATTATGTATCCTGCTTTGTTTATAACCGGATTGCCATTTTTAAGTGTTGATTTTAATGCACATGCGGTTTCACACATATTAGATTTAAAAACTTCCGAACACAATTTTCCCATGGCGTCGTGTTTTGAAATCCCTGTTATTTTTTCAGCTGCCCTGTTAAACGAGGTTATATTCCAGTTGAGATCCACAGTGAAAACACCGTCGGAGATGCTTTCAAGAATAGATTCATAGGAGATGTTAAGTGCTCCGGACATTTTCAACCCCGTATTTATAAAATTTTCCGACAGGTATCAGAACGGGTTCTGGGATTATTCTCATAAAAAAAACTGTTTTGTCAAGTATACCTGAATTGTTAGACTCTCTCATTGAAAAACGGAAAACTTTTCTGTTTGCACTGAAATAGTTGAGAAAAATTCGTTTTAACAAAGTTCTCCATGTTTTCTAACTCAAAATCGAACGATTCAGGTCAGATTTCAAGAAAGAGACGGTGTGAAAAATTTTTATTTTCTGTTTTTATAGTTATAATTCCAGTCAGTTTTTTGCAGGGGAGTAATTTGATAAAAAAAAGAAAAAAACCCGGGCGACCAAAAAAATCTCTTCATATGGATACAATTATAAAGAGATCAACAGAGGTTTTTTCAGAAAAAGGGTATTCTGGTACGACTCTTGATGAAATTGCGGAGAAACTGAATATAAAAAAACCTTCTCTGATTCATCATTGCAGCAATAAAAAGGCTCTTTATCTAAAAATTGTGGGTGTCACGACAGATAATATAAAAAGTTATATAGAACAAGGGCTTCTTGACAAATTGTCTTTTGCGGAGAAGCTGGATTATATGGGGCGGCAGATAACCGCTTATTTCAAAAACAACCCCACATCGGCAAAATTGATGATGCGTGAACTTATTGATAACGGTCCCGCTTTTTCCGGTGAAGGACAGAACGCAGTGCAGATTGTTCTTAACTCAACGGCGGAATTTCTTAAATCCGGTATGGATGCCGGTGTGTTTGCCAGGCAGGATCCAAAGCATCTGGCATTGTCCATAATAGGTATCCATATGTATTTCTTTTCCACAACATATTCAACGGATATTTTTTTGAGCGGGCATGCCTATGATGATGAGGGTATAAAAAAGAGACTGGAATCTGTTTTATCTCATGTCAGAAAAATAACTCTTGCTGATTAAAAGAGCCCGTTCTGAAAATATTCAGAAACCTTTTTTCTGTCTGACTTTCATTTTTTTCTGTTGCTGTTTCATGTATTTTTTCTGAAGTTTGTTCATGGCTTTTTTGTCCAGCATGAGCTGAAGCCACATGTCTCCCCATTTGCTCATTTTGAATCTTTTTTTGTTCTGAAGAGCGTTGTGATGTTCTTTCAGTTTTTCGTTGTTCGGAAGTTTTTTCAGTCCGTCTTTTATTACCGACATGGCTTTTTCAGAGTCATTGAACTCTTTTTTATAAAGATATGCCGCAAAAGAATACACAAAGGCCTCTTTTTTATTCGTTTTAAGAAGAACTTTCAAGGCACTTTCAGCTTCATCTGTTTTTTTGTTTTTTATATGACCTACTATGAGCATGCAATAAGCGAGAAATATCCTCGGATTTGCTTTTCTCAGATATTTGTATGCTTCACCGAATTTTTTCTGTGTGTAAAGGATTACTCCTATTTGACTGTCTATCTGAGCGGTTACAAGAAAACCCCAGTGTTTGAGGGAGTAGCCCTGTTTGAGCATCTCAACTGATTTTTGAAAATTCTGTTTCTGGAGCTCCATATTTGCAGCATTGAAAAGCTGTTGTAATTTGGAGCTGGTTTTTCTTACAACTATAAAAAATGCCACTATAGTAACAATGAATCCGCAAAAAATTCCGAATCCGATGTTGACAAAAAAAGCGAGGGGAAGCCCCACCAGAGTTCCTATCAGCAATGAAGAAAAAAGTGCAAGCATATTGAAACCTCCAAATCTGTACGGATGAATACTTTACTTTAAAAAGCCGATAAATCAAGAAACGGGGTTTACTGATTCAATCACAGGCTCTTCATCGAAAGAGATATCCTTTTTCTTTTAATGTCGACTGATATTACTTTTACTTTTATTTTGTCTCCTATGGAAACAATATCTGAAACATTTTCTACGAATCTGTCAGCCATTTCTGAAATGTGAACCAGTCCGCTTTCTTTTATTCCCATATCTACAAAAGCACCGAAGGCGGTTATGTTTTCAACATATCCAGTGAGAACAAGACCTTCTTCAATATCTTTTATATCCTTTATTTTTTCACTGTATTTCCTGTCTTCAAACTTTGAACGGGGATCTGAAAATCCTTTTTTCAACTCCGAAACAAGGGATTTGAATTCCGGAATCTCTTCCTGCCGGGGTATATCGGAGAAATCAAAATTTTCCGGGTTTTCAATAAGTTTTTCAGGAGCAACTCCAAAATGTCGGGCAATTTTTTTTACATGACAGTAACTTTCAGGATGCACTCCGGTTGCATCAAGAAAATTTTCACCGTCAGCAATTCTAAGGAAACCAGCCGCCTGCTCAAAACTTTTTTCACCGATTCCCGGAACATCTTTTAAAGATTGAAGAGATGAAAATCTTTTATGTTTTTTTCTGTGTAATATTGTTTTTTCAGCCTTTCCCTTGTCAAGTCCGGAAACACGGGAAAGAAGATGCAGGCTTGCGGTGTTTAGATTTACGCCAACCCGGTTTACAATCCATTCCACTGTTTCATTAAGTTTCCGGTTGAGAAGCTCTTCGTTAATATCATGCTGATACTGACCTACACCGAGAGAGCGGGGAGTTATTTTAACAAGTTCAGCAAGGGGGTCCTGAAATCTTCTTCCTATGGAAACAGCTCCCCGTACAGTTATATCAAGTTCGGGAAACTCATCCCTGGCAGTTTGTGAGGCCGAATAAACGCTTGCCCCATCTTCGTTGACAAGAGATACTTTGACATGTTTAATTTTTTTGTTTTCAATAAATTCGTTCACAGCGTCTCTTGTTTCTCTTCCGAAAGTTCCATCACCCACTGCTATGCCGGCTATATTATATTTTTTAATCCACGGGGTCAGGCGATCGAGTTCTTTTCTGTTCCGATGAACAAACAGAGTCATGTTGTCGAGATAATCTCCGTTTTTGTCAATCAGCGAAACTTTGCACCCTGTTCGAATGCCCGGATCTATGCCTATGACAGGTTTTTCGCCGAAAGGTGCGGCCATGAGTATATCTTCCAGGTTTTTTCTGAAATATTTAACCGACTCTTTTTCCGCTTCGAGTTTTAACTCTTTTTTTATTTCATTGCCGATGGTTTTTACAAGCAGACGGCTCCAGGCTTCATCGGCTGCTTTCAGAATGAAGTCCGTTGAAGGTAGATTCATCACGGTTATTATTCTTTCTCCGTGAGGAGATTTTCCGTCCCGTGGAAAAATAGAAACATTCAAGACACCTTCTTTTTCTCCTCTAAACATGGACATTACACGATGGGCTTTAATTCCGGAAACAGTTTCACGATAATCCGAATAATCACTGTAAATCGGAAAATCCTCTTTTTTCTTTCCCCGTTTCATAACTGAATTTATAACTCCTGATCGCAGCATTCTTCTGATCATATCCCTTACCGATAAATCATCTGCCATCTGCTGAGAAATAATATCACATGCACCTGAAACAGCCTCTTCCGTGCTTATATCGTTTTTTTCACAGTAATATTCGGCAGCTGAATGGATATCTTTAAAGGAAAAAGCTTCTTTGACGGCTTTTTCAGCAAGAGGTCTCAGACCTTTTTCCACAGCCTTGTCTGCACGGGTTTTGCGTCTTGGTTTAAAAGGCAGAAATATATCTTCTATTCGCTGAAGAGTTTCAGCCGACTCCAGTTTCTTTTTCAATTTTTCAGTGAGATCACCCTGTTCTTTTAATTTTTTCAGAACATATTCGCGGCGATTTTCCATTTTTTTAACGGAATCAAAAGATTCCAGAATATCAGAAACGGAAACCTCATCGAGATTACCGGTTTGTTCCTTTCTGTATCTCGCTATGAAGGGTACTGTACATTTTTCTTCGAGAGAAAGTTTTATTACATTTCTCACTTGGTTTTTATGACAAGAGAGCCCGGTTGCTGTTTTTTCAATCAGTTGTTCGTTAAACATAAAGCTCCTTTATGCTGTAGTTCAATTTTTTTTATGTGCGGAGGAAACGGACTTCAGAATGTTAAACATTTTTTTGGCAAGCAGTGACCGGTCAAAATCATCTGCAAGACGACGGCAGTTTCGGCTTGCTTTTTTGTAAAATGTTTCGTCAGAGGAGAGTTTTTCCAGTTTTTCAAGAAAATCCTTGTCATTTTCCGGTTCGAAACAAAGACCGGCATCATATTTTTCGATAAGATGCTTTGCTTCGCCCTCAACTCCGAGTAAAACAGGCTTTTCCATTGAAGCCAGTTCAAATATTTTGGAAGGTATAACCTCCCTGAAGTCATCGGATTTTTTAAGATTTACAAGTGCGATATCAAGAACAG
>JAWOGE010000151.1:0-8019 GCA_046497165.1 bacterium
TTTTTATCAGAGCGTCCGTCACCTTCATTTTCTCCTGTTCCACTTCCGCTTCCAAAACCTCCTCTATCTATTTCTCTTATCATTTCAATTGTAAAAGGTTCTCCGTTATCTTTGTCGTAAGCATAAGGATTCAACAACTCATCTTCAGTTATGTAACCTATACGATCAAAGTTTCCGTGCCACAAAAGTGAGGGAATGTCATAATCTTCGTTTCTACAGGATGTTGCTTTTGCAAGAATGCTGAAAAACTCATGAATACTTTCAAATCCCACCCCTTTTTGGAAATAAAGCTCCCTTAGACCGTCATTGTAAAGATATTCAGCAGTTTCCTGATCCTTTTTACTTAAATTGAGTTCATTGCTGGCAAAATGAAATCCACGGTGAGTTATTCTTATTGAAACCACAGGAAGTTCCTTGAACATACAGGTAAGATTTTTCTGAAACTGTGTGGCAAATTTCATAAATATCGGGTTTTCTCCGGGATAGAGCTTAAAAGTGAGGATTATTTTATTGAAGAGAGAAGCTGTTTCAGCTGCATTAGAAAGAAGCTGCTTATTTTCTGATATTTCAGAAGCATTTTCCTTGAAAAAATTAAAAAGTTTTCTTGTCTCTTTTACACTCATTATTTTGTCCTTCTGAAAAGAAGGGTTTCGGAAAAGGCTTCCAGTCTTGTTCTTATATTTCCCGAAATTTTTTTACAGGGTTTGTCACCTTCTACAGTCAAAATGGGAAGAGACATACCATTGTTTTTTAAGGTCTTTCTAAGAATTATATCTTCTATCTGTCTGTGGCAGAAAGATTGAACATAATGGATTATTCCGTCTACAGGACGATTTTTAATGCGTTCCGCAAACTTTGAAAAACGGTAGACAGCTGAATAGGGATAGGTATAGGACATGTATTGATCAACAACAGAATCATGTTCTTCTATCATTGCAAATTCGCGCTGTATCTCATTAAAAGTGATGGGGATGTTCAGCTTATCAAAAAAACTGTGAATGGGAATGGCTGGAGGAACCCCGCAGTAAGCAAGGGTAGGGTAGTCCGAAGGTGAAAACTTCTTTTTTTCCATATAATAAAGAGAATCCTTTGTTTCTTTTTCAAAAAAATCAGGATCTCCATTGAAATCACTTGAACTTACCATTATTTCATGGTAGTTTTTATTTGAGATCAAACCGGACTTTTTATATGCAAGTTCATCGATTTTTCGCAAAGTTTTTCTTAAAGATTTTAAGGATATACGACTCAGTTCCATCTTTTTTTCAGAAATGCCGAAAAATGAGCGGAATCGTTCTATTTCTGAGCAAATATCTTTATATGATCTGCTTTGAGGATAGTTGAAAATATAAGTTTCTATGCCGAATTCTATTGCAATTATTTCGGCAAGAACTCTTGCGTTGGAGCAATCACCTTCTGTTACGGCAATAAAAATATCGATGTTTTTGTAAAAATTGTCTTTTGACAAAACTGAAAACATCCCCTTTATCCAAGAGCAGCAACTACGGGGAAAACCAAAAACCTCAGCATCTTCAACAAGTCTTTCAGGATTCTCTGAATTGACAAATATATTGTTCAAATCAAGCGGTCTGATGTCCGATGCAAGAAGAACTTCAACAGGAATAGTTGTAGTAAATGCTGCAGTGGTTTTGTTTTCTAAGCTTGTCATTATAGGGTCTCTCCGGAGATTTCAACGGAAAAAAATTCAGAAAAAGTTTTCATTACCGTTTGAGAGAGTAACTTTTTATCTATTCCTGAAATTTCCGATGCACAGTTGTAAATTGCACAAACATTTCCCGGTAAATTAACTTTTCCTCTGAAAGGTACAGGTGCAAGAAAAGGCGCATCAGTTTCAAACATAACTTTTTTAAGAGGCAGTGATTTGAAAACATCTCTGAGATAGGAGCTTTTTTTAAAAGTCATTATTCCAGTAAATGAGATATGCCAACCGTTATCCATTATTTGAAAAGCTTTTTCACGGGATCCGGTAAATGAATGGAAAACAACTTTTCTGCCCGAAAAACCTTCATTTTTCAAAACATCAATAATCTCATTCTCAGCTTCGCGACCATGTATTATAAGGGGCAGATTCAATTCCATGCTGAGGCCCAGCATTTTTAGAAGTACTTCAAGCTGTGTTTTTCGGGGTGCAAAGTCATAATGAAAATCCATGCCCACCTCTCCCACAGCAACAATATGAGAGGATATCTCGCGTATCCAGTCGTATGAGTTTTTTAATTTCTCAGATTCATGTGGATGAATTCCGGCAGCATGAAGGAGAGAAGGGGAGGGGTTGGGGAAAAGATTTTTGTTTTTTAGAAATCTACACTCTTCGGGTGAATTGATGATATTTAATCCGGAAACCACATTCCTGTTTTTCAAATGAAACATCAGAGTGTTTTCGTTTAAATCCGAGCGCTCAAAAAGGAGTGGAATATGAAAATGAGAATCAATAAAACAGGGAATTTTTTCTTCAGTTTTTTCCATTTTTATGTCGTTTGTTGGTTATTTTTATTTTTTATCACTTCCAGAGTTATTTCTTTTTTCATTTTTAACGGTTTTTTTCCTGCCCGAATACCTCCCGCGTCTATTTTTTGAGCGAAAAGGTTTTCTGCCGGTTCTCTTTTTTTTCTCATCCTGGTTGTTTTTCTCTTTTTCATCGCGACAGTCCTTTATATAGGAGTCAACTTCGTCAACTGCCGGAGCTGTTTTCTCTTTTTCAATAACATACCATTTTCCGTCACAAAAATCCAGTTCTTCGATGGAAAGTTGAATAAAGTCTCCCTGGGAATTTCTATTACTTTCGCTTTTATCTTTCACAGCCGAAAAACGAAGTTGTATGACATCGGTTTTTGTAACGGTTGCAAAGGGTTGTTCAGATCCGGAATGAAAAAGTTTAGTTCCCTCACGGGGATATTTACGACGAAGCTCCTTATATATTTCGTCTTCATAGGATAAACAGCAGAAAAGGCGACCGCATATTCCTGATAATTTTTTTGGATTCAGAGAAAGGTTCTGTCGTTTTGCCATGCTTATGGAGACAGGATTGAAATCATGTATGTATCTGCAGCAGCATAATTCACGACCGCATATGCCGAAACCGCCCCTTATTTTTGTTCCGTCACGAACTCCCACCTGACGCATCTCTATTCTTCTGTGAAGTCTTTTTGCAAGATCTTTTATAAGCTGACGGAAATCAACACGACCGTTTGCAGTATAATAAAAGATAATTTTTCTGTCATCAAGTGTGTACTTAACCCGGAGAATTTTCATTCTTATACCAAGCTCTCTGTTTAATTCTCGGCAAGCAGACATGGCGTCTTCAGCTTTTTTATTAAGTTCTTTTTTACGGGCAACATCTTTGGATGTGGCTTTTCTGATGATACCGTTTTTTATAAAGTCAATTTTTCTGATTTTTTCAAACATATGTCTGGTTTTTCTCAAAACCTTGGCAATTTCCATGCCCCGTTCACTATAGGCCACAAGGAGATCGTTTTCAGTGATATTTTCCTGTTTGTTTTCGGGGTAGTAGTACCAATATATCTTACCGGCATCCTGAAATTGAAGAGCGATAACATCTTCGTAATCCGGTTTTTCATCATTCGTGTCGAAATAGTACGCTTTACTTCCACCTAGAGGAGAGATAGGGGCACCGGCTTTTTTATCTTTACTTTCTTTCTCATCAACAAAACCGTCATCTTTTTTTTCCAGATTTTTAAGTTCTTTGTAATCTTCATCAAGGTTTGTTTTTTTACCGTTATCACGGATACTCATAGTTTATTTCTCCTTTTTTTCTGTTTTTCAGCTCTGACAATAAAATCAATACTGTTAAAAAGCAGTGCGTCTGTTGAAAAAAACTGTTTGTTTTCCAGAAATTTCATTATTTTTCGCGTCGCTTCGGGGAAAACAGAAAGAGTAATATAAGCTGTCAGAGAGAGATACATTCTCATGGTAATATTGTTAAGATCATTTTCATTAATAGGTGTGAAAGTGTTATTTTCAGAACTTTCCTGTACTTTGTCTTTATAAAGATCACTATATTTTTTTATAGTTTTTTTTGCAAAAATTTCAATGTTTTTGATATTCACAGAAAAATCATATTTTTTAAAATCAATGTTTTCAGAAAGTTGTTTTTTTAAAGAAACAATGGATGAAGTGTCGAAAAGTTCACAAAAATCTTTTATATAGGGACTGTAGTCAAAAAAAACAGAAGATCTGTTTTCGTAGGATTTCTTTATATGAACAGCAACAGATCTGGATTTAATGGTATCAAGAAGAGAGTTCGGTTTGGAAACAGTAAGAAAAAGAATATTTCTTTCCGGAGGTTCTTCAATGAGTTTAAGCAACGCATTCTGAGCTTGAAGTGTCATTTTTTCAGCATTGTGAATAAGTATGAATCTCTCATGTGATTGAAAAGGAGCTCTGAGCATGAGATCCTGAAGCTCATGGATTTTTTCCAGTCTGATTTTATCTCTTTTATCCGGAGCTGTTAGAATAAAGTCAGGATGCTGTTTTTCATTTATCTGAGTTCTGTACCTTGAAATGTTGTTTTCGTTGTTCTCAGCAAAAATGCGGCTTGCAATATCTTCCACCATATGTTTTTTCAGTTTTGCAGATGCTTTTCCCCAAAGAAGCATAGTGTGAGGCAAAGATTTTTTTTTGTAAAGTTCTAATATTCTTTGTTTTTCCTTCTGCATCAGCAAGACACCGTTTGGTTTACATAATATATGTTATGCGAAGTTGTTTTGTTTTGTTTCATATCTTCGTTTTTTTCTGTATTTGAAAAATGTTGTTATCAGAGGGATGGATCTGCCCTCTTTTTTATTTTTCGTGTATCCTTTTTTTCTCATGGAACGATACATTGGATGACCGGAAGATGAAAAAACTGTCTCTGAGCTTGTTTTTGAAAGTTTAAGCAGATTTTCTGTCTTGTTGGAACATATTTTTTCATATTCCTGCAACTCTTCTATACGCCCTCTGGTATAAAATACGGACAGAAATTTTTTTTGTTCTTCAGAATTCCGGAAAAATATCTTCAGTTCTTTTTTCTCTTCATCTGCGATATTTTTCATTTCAACATAATGATTCCACATTTTTCTGCTTCCGTTTCTGGGCGGGATCCATATTATTTTATTTTCTGTTTCATCAGTTTTTTGTGTTTTTGATTTCTCTTTTTTTTTTGGATTTCCTGATCCTGATATGAATTCTTCTTCATGGCTGAAAAGAGATTTTATGAAAGAGAGTATCTTTTCTGTATCCGGCATGTCACTACTGTTAATACAAGATATTTTTTCCAGTTTTTTAATTTTTCTTATGTATTTCCCGGGACTTGTAAAAATTGCTGTAAAACAGGATGAAAACGAGTTTGAAATATCTATCAGAAGTGACGGTTTGATTCTTTTTATATATCTGATGATGCTGCATTTTGTATCAGGAACAAGAGAAAATACCCTTTGTTCTCCGCCGTTGAAAAGAAATATTTTGTGGTTTTTTATATCCATTATGTGTAATGAAAATCCCGGAGGCAACAATTTTCCCGGCATAAGAGTTTTAAGTTCGTGAACCATGGAATCCCACTTCTCTTTTTCTGTGACAACTACTGTTGATAGAGGGATAATGAAATTTGAAATCATGTCTTTATTGATTTGACATCAGAAATGTCTGCAATTTTATTAACTATTCCGTTAACAAAAGAAGGTGATTCTATATTACAGAATTTTTTTGCAATATCAATTGCTTCATTTATAGTCGCTTTGTATGGAACATCGTTCTCTTTATCCAGTAACTCTGAAACAGAAAGACGCAATATGTTTCTTTCTATGTATGCTATTCTTGATATTCTCCAGTTTATGGATGCCTTATTTATGAGTTCTTCCACCTCTTTTTTATTGTCAAAATACTGATGTATTAAATAACATATAAAATTTCTCTCCTCTTCCGCTTTATCTTTTTCAAGATCAGGAAGCGTTAAATCCAGGTATTTAAAATATAAATCCATGGCCTTGTCGGGATTTTCCGAATGCTGAAATTCCATGCTGTACATAATTTGCAAAGCTTTTTCCCTCGACCTTCTTCTAAGTCCCATAATAAAACCTTTTTATGTTCTAAAATTACATCTGTTCAGTTAAATTAACCATCTCTATGGCTGACAAAGCAGCATCAAATCCTTTGTTGCCGGCTTTTGTTCCGGATCGTTCTATGGCCTGCTCTATTGTATCTGTGGTGATTATCCCGTAAGCCATATACACACCTTTGTCAAGGGAAACTTTTGCCGTGCCTTTGGCCGCTTCAGAAGAAACAAATTCAAAGTGAGGCGTGTCCCCTCTTATGAGAACTCCGAGGCATACAATGGCGTCATATTTTCCCGAATCCGCAACTTTTCCGGCTGCAAAAGGAAGTTCAAAAGCTCCGGGAACACGGAAAACATCTACAGATTCAGCGTTATGTCTTTCAAGACAGTCCATGGCTCCCTTTAAAAGAGATTCACTGAGGAAACTGTTGAATCTCGAAACCACAACAGCAAACTTTTTGCCTTCTGCACAGAGATTACCCTGAATTTCTCTTTTTTTCATTTTTCTTTTTCTCCCCGATATTACAATCCATGTCGGTTACATGACTGAATATATCATGTCCCATTTTTTCTTCTTTGGTTTTCAGATAATTGATGTTTTTGTCAGTAACTCCTATAACATTCGGTATCTGTTCCACTATTTCCATACCATATCCGGAAAGGCTTTTCAATTTTTTGGGATTATTTGTTATAAGTCTGACTTTTGAAATTCCAAGGTCATACAAAATCTGAGCTCCTATACCGTAATCCCTTATATCGGGCGGAAAACCTATTTCAACATTGGCTTCAACTGTATCAAATCCATTATCCTGAAGATGATAAGCCTTTATTTTATTGCCAAGGCCGATACCTCTGCCCTCCTGTCTCAGATAAAGTATTACTCCCCTGCCCTCTTTTTCTATTATTTTCATAGCGTTATGCAACTGAGAACCGCAATCGCATCTTTGAGAACCAAGGGCATCGCCCGTCAGACATTCAGAATGAACTCTGACAAGAACAGGAGCTTCGGTTGCAATATCACCTTTTATGAGTGCGATATGTTCGCGGTTGTCGACATTACTTTTGTATATTCGTATTTTGAAATCTCCGCCGAATTCAGTGGGTAGATTACTTTCTGCTATTTTATCGATGAGAAGTTCTGAAATAAGTCGGTAAGCCACAATATCAGCAACACTGACAATGGGAATGTTATGTTTTTCAGAAAACTTTTCAAGTTGAGGAAGTCTCGACATGGTACCATCCTCATTCATTATTTCACATATTACAGCCGCAGTTTTAAGTCCGGCAATTCGGGCAAGATCCACAGAACCCTCGGTCTGCCCTACTCTGACAAGTGTTCCTCCGGTTCTTGCACGCAACGGAAAAACATGACCGGGTTTTACAATATCTTCAGGTCCGCTGTTTTCATCAACCATTGTTCTTATGGTTGTTGCTCTGTCTGCTGCCGAAATTCCTGTAGTAACTCCGTGACGAGCTTCAACGGACACGGTAAATGCAGTCTGAAACGGAGATGTATTGGTTTCCACCATGGGGTTCAGTCTCATTTTGTCAGCAATATCATTTGACAAGGCAAGACAAATAAGTCCTCGACCATGTTTAGCCATGAAGTTTACAGACTTCTGATCAGCGAACTGAGCACCAAGTACAAGGTCGCCTTCATTTTCCCGGTCTTCGTCATCAACCATTATTACCATTTTGCCTTTTACCAGATAATCCACCGCTTTCTCAACTTTTTTAACAGCTTTCCTGAGACGGGGATTGTCAAGATTAAGATAATTTTTCTTTTTCATAATATAATCCTGTTTTATGAATAGTCTGCGAACGCTTGGGTCCCACAGAAATAATATCAATGGGACAGTGAAGAGATTTTTCTATAAATCCAACATATTTTTTAGCATTTTCCGGAAGCTCATTAAAGTCGGTTATTTCGGATATATCCTCTTCCCATCCGG
>JAWOGE010000059.1:0-10605 GCA_046497165.1 bacterium
AGATTAAGAGATGATAGGATGAAGGAAATGGATTTTTTGCATTTTAATCCTTTAATCATTAAATCCCACGAATCTTAATTCAGACAGTGAAAGAGAGGAACATATATGCTGCATAAAGAGTTGACGCATACTATTATAGGCTGTGCGATGAAAGTTCACTCAGCGCTGGGGAATGGTTTTCAGGAGGTTATCTATCAGCGGGCTTTTGCCATCGAGATGAGAAAGCGTGATCTTGTGTTTGAGCGTGAAAAAGAGATGCAGATTTTGTATGATGGTGAGCATATCGGCACGAGAAGAGTTGATTTCTTTGTTGAAAGTAGCATTATGGTTGAGCTGAAAGCACTCATAAAACTTGAAGATGTGCATCTTGCCCAGGCGATGAACTATTGTCAGGCGTATGATCTCCCCATTGGACTATTGATAAATTTTGGGGCGAAAAGTCTTGAGTATAAAAGAGTCTATAATGTGAATCATGCGGATAATTGTCTGAATTAGGATTTCTAAGATTAAGAGATGATAGGATGATGGAAATGGATTTTTTGCATTTTAATCCTTTAGTCATTAAATCCCACGAATCTTAATTCAGACAGGCGAATGCAGGAGGGGTTAGGATAGCATATTTATATAAAAACTTGTTTTTTTGTTGGAGGAAATTCTTTTTTCATGGAATAGGTATCTCTTTTTAAGGAGAAAGCTATGGCAAGACTTTTGCGAATCACATATCCCGGTGCAATTTACCACATAATAAACAGGGGTTGCCGAAAGGATAAAATTTTCAGGCGTATTGCCGACCATGAGGAATTTCTTGAAAGACTGACTTTTGCTGCTTCAAAATACGGTATAATTGTTCATGGGTACAGCCTGATGAACAATTATTTTCACCTTCTGATAGAAACTCCGGATGAAAATCTTTTCGAAACACGCTCATCAATTAAACTCAACAAGATCGCCGGATACTGTAAGATTGACTTTGCAGAAAAAGCCCAGATATGAACGGACTGTTCTGTCTTCACGAAGATTGATTACCATCTGATTGTTCTGTAATTCGCCACCTGCATTTCTGTACATGTCATTTATTGCACGGGTATAAAGCTTGTCATCAATGGGAATTGCACAAAAAACACTACCCGTAGAAGCAGTCCCTTCGACAGTACGAAGAAATTTAACATTTTTGTAATTCAGCTGATATTGCACCTGGTGATTGGTAACGGAATCACGAATAAAGCCATGACTTCCACCACAGCTGACAAGGAAGAGTCCTGTAAAAATAACAAAACATGCGACAAATAGTTTCTCTTTCATTTTTTTCTCCTTGAAAATTATTAAATGCAGAGCAATTTTATCATTTTATATTATAAAGTAAAGTATTTAATACCTGAATTGTCCGATTCTCTCATTGAAAAATAAAAAAGTTTTCTGATTCAGAATCGAACGATTCAGGAAAAACCAAAAAATACTTGACTAGTTGTTATTGTGCATATACAATTAATTGAATGGTTGTTCATTTGTTCAATTTTCGGAGATTTTGATGAGTAGTGAATGTAAAAGAAAACCGAAAAAAAGGATTAAAATTCCAGATATAAAAGAATGTGAAAAAGTTGCGGATGTTTTCAAGGCTCTTTCGGATCCTGCCAGGTTGCGTGTGGTTAGACTTCTTACAGGTGGAGAGCTCTGTTCGGGCGAAATAGCCGAGACTCTTAAAATAGATAACACCACAGCAAGCCACCAGCTGAGAAATCTTAAAAAATGGGGAATAATCTCTTCGAGAAAAGATGGCAGATATATAATATATTCCATAGAAAACGAATGTGTTCTCAAGCTTCTGAAGCTTGTGGATGAACATCTTGATAATTGCTGACAGGAGGAAAGTATGAAGATTATAATTGTAGGCGGAGTTGCAGGTGGAGCAACCACGGCAGCGAGGTTGAGAAGAAATGATGAAAAAGCGGAGATAACACTTTTTGAAAAAGGAAGTCACATAAGCTATGCAAACTGCGGACTTCCATATTACATCGGTAATACCATAAGTGAAAGGGAGACTCTGTTTCTTCAGACTCCGGAAAGTTTTTCAAAAAAATTCAACCTAAGTGTGAAAGTTAATACGGAAGTGAAGGAGATTGACAGGAAAAACAAAACTATTAAAGCTGAAAATCTTAAAACCGGTGAAATTTACGAAGAAAAATATGATAAACTTCTTCTTTCTCCGGGTGCTGTTCCTGTTAAGCCTCCGATTACGGGAATCGATTCGGAAAACATTTTTACATTGAGAAATGTTGAAGATACAGACAGTATAAAAAGTAAGATTGAAAATTCATCTCCCCGACGGGCTGTTGTTGTGGGGGCTGGCTTTATAGGTCTGGAAGTTGCTGAAAATCTGCATAATCTCGGAATCCGGACAACAATTGTAGAGATGGCTGATCAGGTTATGGCTCCTCTTGATTACGAACTGGCCGCAGAAGTTCATCAGCATCTTAAAATAAAAGGTGTGGAGTTTTATCTCGGTGATTCTGTGGTTGCTTTTAAAAGTTCGGGAGACAGGGAAGTTGTCGAGCTTAAAAGCGGAAAAAAAATAGAGGCTGACTTGATTATACTTTCCATAGGTGTTAAACCGCTTTCGACACTTGCTGAAAAGGCCGGACTGGAAATTTCTCAAAGGGGAGCTATAGTTGTCAATGACTATCTTCAGACAGAAGATACCGACATCTATGCTGTGGGTGATGCTGTTGAATTTAAAAACCCCATTACCGGAAAACCGGCTCTTCCATATCTGGCCGGGCCGGCAAACAGACAGGGTAGAATTGCCGCCGACAATATTATTTTTGGAAATACCAGAAAATATTCAGGAGCAGTGGGAAGCGGTATAGCAAAGATTTTTGACATATCCGCTGCTTCAAGCGGTCTCAATGAAAAGGCTCTGAAAGCTGAAAAAATTCCTTATGAATCTGTTATAACCCACGGCTCAAGTCATGCCGGATACTATCCCGGAGCTCTTCCAATGACTTTGAAAACGCTGTTTTCTCCCGGGGACGGAAAACTTCTCGGAGCTCAGATTGTGGGTTTTGAAGGTGTTGATAAAAGAATTGACCTTTTTTCCGTAATCCTGAAAAACAGAGGCAGTATTTATGATCTTCAGGAGATTGAACATGCTTACGCACCTCCTTTTTCATCAGCAAAAGATCCGGTTAATATTGCAGGATACGCAGCCGAAAACATTCTCAAAGACAAAGTGTCGGTCATATGCTGGAGAGAGCTTCGGGATAATTTGGATTCTCATACCATAGTGGATGTAAGAACTCCGGAGGAGATATCTCTCGGAACCATAGAAGGTGCTGTAAACATTCCTCTCGATGAGTTGAGAAACAGAATGACTGAGCTTGATAAAAAGGACAGTATTGTGGTTGTGTGTGCGGTGGGGCTTAGAGGCTATCTTGCTGCAAGGATACTGAGTCAGAATGGATTTGAAAATGTGAAAAATCTTTCCGGTGGATATAAAACATACGCTCTGTCTACGGATAATCAGAGTAACGAAGACATTTTTGAAAATGAACATATAGATAAGGACGACATGATCTATTCCACCGCTCCGGGAAGTGTAGGATCGAAGAAGGATGATATTGAAACTTTGAAAATAGATGCCTGCGGACTTCAGTGTCCCGGTCCCATAATGCAACTGAAGAAAAGTATGGATAAACTTGAACCCGGAAAAAGAGTGGAAATAACTGCCACGGATCAGGGTTTTCTGAAAGATTCGGAAAGCTGGTGTTCTGTAACCGGAAACAAACTTGTAGAAAAATCACAGAACAAAGGACGGATAACGGCCGTTATAGAAAAAACAGCCGAAAAAAAAGAGCTGTCGAAAAATGAAAATGGAAATAAAAAAGGACACACGATAATTGTTTTCAACGATGACCTTGACAGAGCACTGGCTTCATTTGTCATAGCTAACGGAGCGGCGAGCATGGGGAAAAAGGTTACCATGTTTTTTACCTTCTGGGGACTCAATGTTATTAAAAAAGAGGGACCGCCTCCGGTAAAAAAAGATTTTATGGGTAAAATGTTCGGAATGATGCTGCCGTCCTCTTCCAGAAAACTTTCTCTTTCAAAGATGAGCATGGGTGGACTAGGTACACAAATGATGCGTAACAGAATGAAAAATCTGAACATAGACAGCCTGGAATCCATGATAAAAAAAGCCGCTGAAAATGGCGTTGAGATGATTGCATGTCAGATGTCCATGGATGTTATGGGAGTTAAAGCTGAAGAGCTTTCCGATAATGTTAAAATCGGCGGAGTGGCTTCTTATCTTGAACATGCTGAAAATGCCGGAGTCAATCTGTTTATCTGACAATTTCCGGGCTCAGGAGTTGTCAGGGGGTGTAGATGTTTCCCTGAATACCGGTTACCTTTTTAACTTGTCTTATTTTTTCTATGGCTTCTTCCCGGGCTTTTTTAGAGCCTTCATCAATTATTTTGCGTACATATGAAGGGTTTTTTTCAAGTTCGGCACGAAGCTTCCGCATGGGAGCAAAATAATCTTCTATGAGTAAAGCAAGTTCTTTTTTTGCATGTCCGTAACCGAAACCGCCTTTTTCATATTTTTCACGCATCCTTGAGATATCCTCAGCTTCTGCAAAAAGAGAATATATCTTAAAAACATTACATTTGTCTGGGTTTTTAGGTTCTTCGAGGGGAGTAGAATCGGTTTTTATGCTCATTATCTGTTTTTTCAGAACTTTTTTCGGTGCAAACATCTCTATGGTGTTTCCATAGCTTTTTGACATTTTTCTGCCGTCACGCCCCGGGACAACGGCAACTTCATCCGGAATATAAGGTTCGGGAAGTTTTAAAATATCAGTGTCATAACTCATATTAAATTTTTCTGCAATGTCTCTCGCTATTTCCACATGCTGTTTCTGATCGCGTCCCACAGGAACAATATCAGCATCATAAAGGAGAATATCTGCAGTCATAAGAAGCGGATAATAAAAAAGCCCCACATTTATGGATTCCCCTTTTTCTATATGATCCTTGTAACTGTGGCTGCGCTGAAGCAATCCCATGGGGGTGACATTCCCGAGTATAAAAGCCAGTTCCACAACCTCGGGAACCTGAGATTGAAGAAAAAGAACGGTTTTTTCAGGATCCAGACCGAAAGCAAGATAATCAATTACAACATTCCAGGTGTTTTCACTAAGCTTTTCCGGATCAGGAACCATGTTAAGAGTGTGATAGTCCGCTATAAAATAAAATCCCTGATATGATTTTTGCTGCATCTCTTCAAACTGACGGGCGGCACCGAGATAGTTGCCTATGTGTAAAATGCCCGTTGGTTTTATTCCCGAAAGTGCTCTCATTTCCGACTCCATTCAAAATATAATCCTTCAAAATGGTACAAAATAAAGAGGCTTTGTCAATCAAAAATCGAGCGTGTTTCGTAAAGATCTTTGTCATGAAAAATCAGTGTGGCAATGAGAACGCCGGATGATTCAGGTGAAAATATAAAAAGCTGTTGACACAGTTCACCGAAATTTGTATCATCTTGTTATCATCATTAGGATGGAGGTTGCAATGACAGAGATACTTTCTGATCTTTATGCACTTATGTTTGAGAGTAGAGATCTCCGCAGGGCTGCGGTTTTTGAGATTTTGTCGGGTGGGAGAGTTAGAAAGGATGTGTTGAAGATGTTTGCTGAACATCTTGTTAAGCTGTTGAATATTCTGAATGAAAATCGAAAAAAGATATTGGAGACAGCTGGCGATGTGCGGATTGTTCTGGATCTTTCGTATGAAATTGAGGAGATGAAGAAGGATGTTTTTTTTCTAAAACACGATGAGCAGGATTTTTACGCTTATCTTTCAGATATGCACAGAGGTTTTGATGAACAGCTGAAAACAGGGGTTTCTTTTCTAAAGGGGATTGATTACCAGAATGTTTTTACAGATAGGGATGGAACTGTTAATAACTACTGCGGTCGTTATCGTTCTTCCATACAGTCTGTTTACAATGCAGTTTTTCTTTCAAGATTTGCTATGTCCTGTGTTAAAAACGCATCGGTAATAACTTCGGCACCACTGAAAGATGTGGGGTTAATGGATATCTCGGTGGTTCCTGAAGGAACTTTTGTTCTTGCAGGTTCAAAAGGCAGAGAATATTACAACAAAAAGAGAGAATACGGGCGTTTCCCTGTTGATGATGAGAAGCAGAAAAAACTTGATGAAATAAACGATGTCCTCGCAAAAATCATAAAAGATCCCGTTTATGAAAAGTTTGGTCTCATAGGTTCAGGGCTTCAGTTTAAATTCGGACAGACAACCATAGCTCGCCAGGATGTGCAATCTTCTATTCCCGAAGATGTCTCCGATTCTTTTTTGAAAAAAATTACGGGTATTGTAGAAGAGATCGATCCTGAAAAAAAGTTTTTTCGTATTGAAGATACGGGTACCGACATAGAGATAATTCTTACTGTTGAGCACAGTGGAGAGGAGGGTCTCAGTGATTTTGACAAAAAAGACGGTATGTTTTTTCTGAATAATGAACTTGATCTCGGTCTTGAGGAGGGTCCGAACCTCATATGCGGGGATACTTCTTCTGATTTGCCCATGATAAAAGGTTCTCTGGAAAAGGGAGCTGAAACAAAGTCTGTCTTTGTTAAAAACAACAAAAATATGGAAGAGGATGTCCGAAAAGTGTGTGACAGTACATTTTTTGTGGATAATCCTGATATTCTGGTTACTATACTGAATGAACTTAGTAAAAAGGAGGTATCATGAGTACGCCGGCATACAGAGGAGCAATTTTTGATCTTGACGGTGTTGTGACACGCACGGCACAGGTTCATTTCAAAGCCTGGAAAAAAACTTTTGAGCCGTATGTGAGAGAAAAAACCGGAGATAAAAGCATGTCATTCACCTACGAAAAGGATTATGTCCCTTTTGTTGACGGTAAGCCGCGCTATAAAGGTGTGAAATCTTATCTTGAATCCCGTGGAATAGATATCCCTTTCGGTGATCAGGATGATGATCCGGATAAGGAAACTGTCTGCGGCATAGGTAACCGTAAAAATGTCATGTTTCGTGACACTGTGGAAAAAGAGGGTGTGGAGATATATGAATCCACAGTAGAACATATAGAAGAAATGAAGGAACTCGGCATAAAAACCGGAGTTGCTTCCTCAAGCAAAAACTGTCGCTTTATATTGGAAGAAACAGGACTCATAGAGCTTTTTGAATCCGTTGTCGGAGGCATAGTTTCAAAAGAGTTGGGGTTGCAAGGTAAACCTGAACCCGATATTTTTGTAACCGCTGCTGAAGAGATGGGACTGAAACCTGATGAGTGTGTCATGGTTGAAGATGCATACGCAGGAGTTCAGGCCGGCAAAAACGGCAACTTCGGATTGGTCATAGGTGTTGCTCGTGAAGTTGAACCGAGAATGCTTCTTGAAAATGGAGCAGATATTGCTGTCCGGGATATGGAAGAGATTACTCTCGATGATATCAACAAATGGTTTGAAACAGGTCTGGAAAAAGATAACTGGCAGCTTGACTATCATGATTTTGTGCGGGGCAAGGAGCGTCTCAGAGAATCTTTGACAACTGTGGGTAACGGTTATTTCGGAACAAGAGGTTGCTTTTCAACCGAGAAAGCCAAAGGAGACACACATTATCCGGGCACCTATATGGCAGGTCTTTTCAACAAAATTCCCACGAGACTTCACGGTAAAGATATATACAATAATGATTTTGTCAATTGTCCCAACTGGTTGCTTTTTGAATTTTCAATTGATGGTGATGAGGTTGTTCATCCTCTTGAGATGGAAATCCTTGATTATACACACCGGCTTGATATGAAAAAAGGTGTTGTGTTTCGATCAGTTAAGTTCAGAGACAGAAAAAACAGGATAACCACTTTCGGCACAGAGCGTTTTGCCGGTATGCACAATCCTCATCTTGCAGCCATAAGATACAGTATTAGAGCTGAAAATTATTCCGGAACGGTAACCATGAGTTCTTTCATTGACGGGACAGTTAAGAATGACGGTGTGGCTCGTTACAGAAAACTGAACTCCGGGCATTTGCAGCCGGTTTCAACGGAAAGTTCTGAAGGGTTGATTCGGCTTATGGTTTCCACAACCGCTTCCAATGTCGATATTTTTATGGTGGCGGGACATAAATTTTCAAAAGATGGTGAATTGAAATCGGAAATAATAAATAAGAAGGGTTTTATAGGAGAATCTTTTGTTTCTGAAATAAAAGAAAACAGTACTTTGACACTTGAAAAAATTGTCGGAATTTCGACCTCTCTCGACAGGGACTCTTCAGACTATAAGGACATTGCTGTTAAAACAGTTTCCAGGACATCTTTCAATGAGGCTCAAGAAAAACATGCAGCTGAATGGGAAAAAATCTGGAATAGAGCTGACATTGTAGTGAAAGGGGACCGAACTGCACAGAAAATATCGCGTATTCACAGCTTTCATCTCATTGCCACAGCTTCACCTCACAGTGTCGATATAGATTTCAGCGTTCCAGCACGCGGACTTCACGGAGAGGCTTACCGGGGACATATATTCTGGGATGAACTGTATATTCTTCCTTTTTATTTTGTTCGTTTTCCTGAAATAGCAAGATCTCTTCTTATGTATCGTTATCGTCGTCTGGATGGTGCGAGAAAAAATGCCCGTGAGAACGGATATGAAGGTGCAATGTACCCCTGGCAGACTGCAGACGGAGCAGATGAGGAAACGCAGGTTATACATTACAATCCCAATTCAGGAGAGTGGGATCCGGATCTGAGCAGACGACAGAGACATGTTTCCATTGCGGTGGCTTACAATGTCTGGAATTACTGGAAGCTTACCGATGACACTGATTTTATGGTTGATTATGGACTTGAAATGCTCATAGAAATATGTCGTTTCTGGACAAGTATTGCGGAAAAGAGTGAAAAAGATGGACGGTATCATATAAAAGGTGTTATGGGGCCGGATGAATTTCACGAAAAATATGAAAATGCGGAAAACGGAGGAATTACAGACAATGCCTACACCAATATAATGGTTTCATGGCTTCTAAACACAGTTTCAGACATTGTTTCTGATTTCCGGGAATCCCGTATAGAAGATATTATGGAAAGAATAGACTTTTCGCGAGACGAACTGGATGCCTGGAAAGATGTTTCCGAAAATATAAATGTTATTATGACATCCCAAGGAATAATGTCTCAGTTTGACGGTTACATGGAGCTGAAAGAGCTGGATTTTGAGGCTTATGAAAAAAAATATGGTGATATTCACCGTATGGACAGGATTCTCAAGGCCGAAGGTTCCTCTCCCGATCCTTACAAAGTTGCAAAACAGGCGGATACTTTAATGACTTTTTATGTTCTTGAACCTGAAGAAGTTCGGAAAATACTCGAAAGACTCGGTTACGGAATTGAAGAAGAGAGTTTTCTCAAGAAAAATTATGACTACTATATAAAACGAACAAGCCATGGTTCCACATTGAGTTTTATAGTACATGCCGCAATATTGAAATACCTTCCGGAATCTCGTGAAAATATGTGGAAAATGTTTATGAAAGCTTTAAAAAGCGATGTTGAAGATATTCAGGGCGGAACAACCCCTGAGGGCATCCACACAGGAGTGATGGCCGGAACTCTTGACATAATTACAGGAAATTTTGCCGGAATAACTTTCCATTCCGACAAAGTTGAAATAGATCCTTCTTTGCCGGAACACTGGAGAAAACTTGCTTTCAGTCTGGTTCACAGAGGAAATCGTTTTTCGGTGGATATAACAGAAAAAACGATTACTCTTACCGGTAAAATGAAATCGGATGAAGAAAAGGAGTTTTTAATAGCAGGAAACGCTGTTGTTCTTAAAGGGAAAGAGGTGTTTTCTATGGATTACAGAGGATGACAGAAAACTCCCGAAATCTTTTTTATAAAAAGTTGCTACAAATTTTCAGATGGGTTAGCATAGTAAAAGATTGACAATATTAAGAGGGGAGATATGAAAAGTTTTAGAAAAGAGTTATGGTTCAATACAAAAAGACGCCGTGAACTTATCCACATAACACCGGAGGTTTCCGATGCTGTCGCCGAAAGCGGAGTTGAAAACGGTTTATGTCTGGTAAACTCCATGCACATAACATCATCGGTATTCATAAACGATAATGAATCCGGTCTTCACGGTGATTTTGAACGCTGGCTGGAGGAACTTGCTCCGGAAAAACCTTATGATCGTTATCGTCATAACGATGGTGCGGAAGATAACGGTGATGCACATCTTAAAAGGACTGTCATGGGTAGAGAAGTTGTCATTGCCATAACAGACGGCAAACTTGATCTCGGCCCGTGGGAGGCTGTTTTTTATGGAGAGTTTGATGGAATGCGAAAAAAGCGTGCTCTTATCAAAATCATCGGCGAATAGAAATTTTATATGCCATAAAGGACCGGCACTGAAGGTCCTGAACTTTAAAAACTAAATATTTTTCCAGGAGAAAAAAATGTTGAATATAGCTTTATTCGGAGCTCCGGGTGCTGGAAAGGGAACACAGTCAAGACATCTCATAAAAAAATATAATCTTGCGTATCTTTCAACGGGG
>JAWOGE010000154.1:0-6865 GCA_046497165.1 bacterium
GCTGCTTCGGCCACCTTTCTCTTTGCACTCCCTCTTTGCGAAAGAGGGAGATGGAGGGAGTTGGGAAAAAACAGATGTGATGCGGTCAGTTGTAAAACTCTCCCCCTCGGTCCCCCTCTCTTTGTAAAAGCGAGGGGGAAGATTTTAATACCCTCCGTCACTTCGTGACACCTCCCTTCAAAAGGGAGGCTCAAATACGGCTCCCTGTTGCAGGGAGCTGGTGCTGAAAGCGTCTGAGGGTAAAATGAAAGGAGGAATATAACAAAAAGGAATAATGCAAGCCTGTAGAAAAGCTCTTCGTTGCAAAATACCCGTTGAAACAGTTTCATCCATAACAGGTCTTTCTGTTAAAAAAGTTCTTGAAATAAAAAAAGAACTGTAACTCCGCAGTTATTTATAAACACCTCACCCCGACCATCTCCTGTAAGAACTTCCTTTTGCTCCCTCTTTCGCAAAGAGGGAGTGAGCCCATTCCCAAACCCCTCACCCGCATGAAGTTTGCGACTGATAAAAATCAAATTATCGTAGGGGTTGACCCGTGTGTCAACCCTGTATTTATGTGTTGACAATGAACGAACAGCAGGACAGACACACGGGTGTCCAACGACAACTATAATTACCTCTGACGACAATTAGAATTACCGGTTTTACTGGACAATTATGAGATCTTTACAGTACTTCTATATGTTCTTGTAACCTCTTACACCTGAAATTATTCTGAATAACAAACGGCGTAGCACGCTACGCAGCTACAAGCCGGACAAAACAGACTGTTTTCAAGGGGATTTTTCACGCATGTCTGTTTACGGCACGACATAACACTGCAAAAACAACAATTCTTATATTTTAATTGTTGACATTTTTTGTCTAATTGTTATTCTACGGTTGTGTTCTGATCGCTGAAGGAAGATAGGATGAGTAAAATTTTAAGACATGATCAGTTTTTTCTCAAAACCTTTTCAGATAAAAAAAGTGTTCAGGTTTTTCTAAAGGATTCTCTTCCCGAGAAACTTACGGCACGACTGGATCTCGACCACATAGAGTTTGAAGAATGCACAGTGGTGGATTCATCTCTGTCAAAAAACATACCCGATCTGGTAATCAAAACCAGAGTCAGATCAAACAAAGATCCTGTGGATATATATCTTTTGTTTGAACACAAGGCTCATCGGGACAAGAATGTTCTTTTTCAGATTCTCAGATACATGCTGAACATGTGGGAAAAGGATCTGCATGAAAAGAAAAAACCCCGAATAATAATTCCATACATATTTTATCACGGCAAAAAAAGATGGAAGATCAAAAAATTCAGAGACATCTTTTCCAATGACCCGGAAATAAATAAAAGGATGATAGATCTGCCCTTTGAACTTTTCGACACCTCCAGGTGGGATCCGGAGAAATCACCCGAGGATTTTGCGAGAGACATAAAGCTGAAGATCTCCATTGAAATAATGAAAAAATCATTTAAAATGAACGCTCAAACAATGAAAGAGATCCTTTTAACGCTTTCAAAGCTTGGATTTTTTGAAAACTTTGATAAAAACTCTTATATGGTTTTATATCTTATCGGCAGCTCAAATGTTGCAAAGGAGGAATTTGTGAATATAATAGAAGAAGTAAAGTCTGTTGACCACTCATTGGAGGATAAAATGCAGACACTGGGAGATATTTTAAAACAGGAAGGCAGACAGGAAGGTATCCAGAAAGGTATGCAAAAAGGAATAATGCAAGCCTGCAGAAAAGCTCTTCGTTGCAAAATACCCGTTGAAATAGTTTCATCCATAACAGGTCTTTCTGTTAAAAAAGTTCTTGAAATAAAAAAAGAACTTTCAGAATCTGAGGAAGACAAATAAAACCTGAATTGGTTGTAATTTAAATTCTTTGGTGAAATATGAGAGTTGTTTCATGAATCAAGTTTTGCAAATGCAAAATATCAGTAGGCTTTACAAGAGCAGTTGTCTTAAAAATAATCTCTCAACGCTGATTTGTGATTTTCAAAAACTCGTATTTTCAAGTTCGAAGCTGTCAGTAACTCAGGTTGTTGATCTCTTTGATGTGCGAATTTTGTATTTTTAATATGAATTTTAGAAAAACTTTGGATAAATTTTCAGTATTTTTTGAACTCTGTTTTCTCCGAAGGCAGCTGTCACAGCGGAGTTTTTCCCAAGAACTTTTTGAAATCAAACAACTACCTGAAAATGTTCTTATAGTTGCACCACATTCCGATGATGAGATGCTGGGCTGCGGCGGAGTCATGAAATCACATTGTTCTGACAGCTCTTTTTTTGTTTATATCCCCGCATCGGGAACGGAATCGGGACAAAGTCGGCTTGAAGAGTCTCTGAGAGCGGTTTCAGGATTCGGACCGAGAGTATCTGTTGTTTCGGGAAAGTTTCCAGACGGTTTTTTAAAAGACAATCAGGAGGAGTTGCATGAAGAAATGATTTCTCTTGTGTCTGAACATAATATTAAAACGGTTTTTGCACCACTTTTCACCGAGTTTCACCCTGACCATGTCAGCTGTGCTCTTTCAACACTCCGTATGCTTAAAAAAAACACAATAGATAAAATATATTTTTACACGACTAATCATTTTTTCAGCCCTGAAATCATAAACTCTTTTCATACTTTTCCCGGTTCAGTCCGTGACAAAACAGAAATGCTCAAAGACTACAGAAGTCAGCAAAAAATCAATTTCAAAAAAATAACTGCCATGGAAAAAATTTATTCCGAATCTTTTCATCTCAGCGAATTTTCGGAGTTTTTCTACCATATGAAAAAAGATGACTCCGACATAGAAAAGACAATGGATTCATGTTACCTTTTTCTGGAAACTGACTTCAGAAAATTCGGCTCTGTTTCAAGAACTCTCGGAATTTTAAGATTTTTTAAAAAATGTCTTTCCGTTTCAGACTCCGTATTTTCTCATAAAACAACCCCCGACGATTTGTAAAATGAAGATTTTCTTTTGGAATTATGAAGCTCTTTTTTTTAAAACGGTCACCATATTTCTGTTTTTCACTATAATAACAAGCCAAGCTATATGGGCTTTTGAAAAAATAAGGAGACCTTCAAAGATTTTTTTTCTTCAGGAAAAAAGTGAGATAAAATTAAAACTTCCTTCTGGAATAAAAGATATTTATACCGATTCTAAAAACAGATTTTATGCGGATTTCGGAAACACTGTGTACCGGATAACAGACGAGGTTGATAAAAAATTCAGCTTTTTTTCACCGGCAGAAGGGTTTTCCGCTGTTTCACATCAAACCTCTGTTGCTCCTTCAGGAGTAATATATAGTATGATCAGGGGGAGAAAAACTGTTTACAACAAAAAGGGAAAAGTTTCTAAGAGATACTACAGAGTTGATTTTCAAAAATGTTTGGAAAACGGAAAGTGCATTAACAGAAAAATAGCATTATGGTCCCGTTCCGAAGGGCAGAAAAACTATACGAAATTCAGCGTAAAATTTATAATGGGAGAAAAGGGAACCCCGCTTTACTCCGTAAGCGAAATCAGATGCCGCCATAAAAAAGGGTGCAGAACTATTAATACAGAATTTTTCTGTGACGAATCTTCTTGCAATCAGCAAAGCATGAACGATATCCTGCAGTCAGAACGGAAAGTTATTCCGGTATGCAGATATGGCGAAAGCGGAGTTGAAATAATCTGTGCCAATAAAAAAAGAAAATTTCACAGGATTGTACTTTACGATGTGACAAGATTTTATGACAGCCGGGGAACACCTCATATTTTCTTTCAGAATAAAAATGATAAATCTTTTTCACATGCCACAGTTACAGATGGTCAGATAAAAGAGGAAAAAATAGATATGCCGGAATCGGGATTTTCCAACGCTGCTGCAGCCCTTCCGGAAGGTGAAATCGTGGCTTTTTCATATTTTTACAGAAATCCTTTTTATAAAGGTGTTCTTGCAACTTTCATAAACAGAAATGGAGATAAAGAACAGCATGTCGTGCACCGTGAAAGGGATGCCAATCCGGGCTGGGGTCTGAAAGCAGCCGCCACTTCCCGGGGAAGAGTTATGCTTTCCTATAAAAAAGATGGAAGGAAATCCGAAAGAGTTTACAAAATTTTCAGAAATAAAGAAGCTGTAGCCAAAGCCGCACTCGATGAACCCGAAGGATGGGAAAGAGATTACAGAAACTTTTTTTTCATGGGAGGCGGCGGAATTATGTACTCTTTCTGGCATATCACCAGTGCCCGACCCTCTTCGGAGGATGTGCCCGGAGACAGAATTATAAAACCTGATTACTATCTGGCGGACAGTCTGATAAATGAATTCTCCGTGGAGGGCCGTTACGGTTCTTTCAGTCTGGCGCTTACTTATCTCAAAAGTTTTATTTCCGATAAAATAGAAGCCGCCGCCGGGAAAAAAGCGGCCACCTCTTTTGATTTTCTGGCCGGGTCCATAGGTTTTGACAAGCTATTTCTCGGTCTTGATCTAAGAGTATCCGGAAAATATGGAAAAATAAAAGGAGGCTATCGGGACAAAGCCGGACTGGATAGCCCTGCGATTTTTGATTCTGATTACAGATTCCTGTCTCTTTCCCTTCTCGATGCTTATCGTCTTCGTTACAGTGTTTTCTATCAGAACTACGATTTTCACATTCCGGTTTATGCCTACAAAGTTGAAGATGATGAAAAAAGTTTCAGCTTTTCCGACTCTTTCGGTGCGGGCGTACGGTTTCATGATTTTGGCTTTACTTTCGGCTATTCACGGTTGGACTATGCAGTTAAATATGAAAACAAAGTTTTTGACTGGTTTGTTGCCGGAGATATCGGAATAGGCCTTTCCATTGCATCACTTGAAAAAAGCCGTAAAGTGGAAGATGAAAACATTTCCAGAGTCTTCACATTTATGTTTCCTTTCAACCTCGAAGGTGGAATTATCTGGTACAAAAGATGGCACCGAATTTACGGAGCCGGCATTTACAGTAAAATTGGATACAGAGTAAACGGTAACTTCACAGGATTCAATAGCAAACCCGACGATCTTGAAGACCCCGTGTCCGGAGGTTTTATTCATACCTCTTTTCAGAGAACCGAAATAAGACATGGTCCTTTTCTTTCGCTGGGATTTGTGTTTTAATAAAAATTCTACTTAAACCTTAAAAAATCGCCGATTAACCTCCGGGTGAACCTCAGATTTTGTGTAACTCTTCTGAATCAGAATTCTTTCCCATGTTTTCTAACTCAGAATCGAACGATTCAGGTTCAAATTGAAAAAGAGTATCCACTGAAAAGTTTGACATTAAAATAGTAAAATTCTATTATATTAAAGAATATGATTAAAATAAGGAGAATAATTATGAATGAAAATCCAGCTGCTTATTTCAAGCGATATAGACAACTTATAGGATTCACAAATCAAGAAAATACAAAAAAATTTCTTTCCGGAAAAGACATAGCTCCCGAAATAGACTTTAAATATATAGACAATCTTAATAAAAGACTTGTAGCAATAATTTCAAAAATCAATCATATTGCTAACGAAAGCTACAAAACATCCAATTTACATGAGTTTTCTGAAAAGAACATTTTTACCCCTTACAAAAAAATAAGAGATTCCGGCTTGTTATCCAAGCTTAACAACCAAGGGAGAAGACCTGAGCAAGTTTATTTTTCTTGGATGAGAAAATATATTATTTCAAATTATTTTTTAAAAGCATTAAGTTTAGTTTTTGAAATTAATATTGAAGATATAGATTTAATTGGTGATGATGATTTAATAAATATTGATACTTTTAAAAGAACTTCAAAAGCAGACTTAGAAGTTAACTTAAATAATGGAGAAAAAATCAGATTAGAAATTCAATCAGGATTTCAAGGAATTAACGATATTAAACAACATAAAGTTTTGGAAGCTAAAAAAATAAAAAGGGGAGAAAACATTTCTTCAATGGCAATTCATTTTGATTTGTTTAATGGGCAAGTTGCTTTCGTAAAAATAGATGAAATTGATGATGATAGTGTTAATTGGATAACAAGAATTCGGCTACTTTGAGCATGGGATGTGTAAAAATCCTCAAAAAAGAAGGCTGGGGCTCCTGTCGGAAGGATATTAAACCCATGACCATTAAGATTTATTTAGACATCTGTGCGATCTTTTTTCCTATTTTAAGTGCCCTGATATTGTATTCTCTAAAATCTCCCGGAACACTTTCTGAAGTTGATTTTATAAGAGCTTCTTCAGATACAAATTTAAAAATAGTGTTGAAAGCCGAAAGTGCTACTACATTAAGTGCTATAAGTTCGTCAAATTCTTTCATTGTGTTCGAAGAAAGAGGAAGGGGGATAAGATTATAATCTTCGCTCGGAGAAATTTTTACAAAATCAGCATCTATGACAACAGAGGCTCCCGGTTTAAGCATTTTAGTATATTTATCGGCGGCATCCTGCGTCAGAGAAAGAAGATAATCCGCTTTCTGTATTTTCGGAAACATTATTTCCAAATCGGATATGATTATGTCAGATTTTGTTGCTCCTCCGCGAGCTTCAGGTCCGTATGACTGACTCTGAATAGAGAATTTTTCATCGTAAATTGATGCAGCTTTACCAAGAATAACTGAAGCGAGTATAACTCCCTGGCCTCCACTTCCTGAAAGGCGTATCTCTCTCTTCATTGTTTTTTCTCCTTCAGACTGTCAATAAGGCGAGTATAATTTTCAACATATTCCGGCTTTTCCTTTTCCAGAAGGATTCCGGTTATTATTTTTCCTTTCAACTCTTCTTTGCTCATTTTTTCAGCTTTCTTCAATGGAACAGCGTTGTTTTTCTGATAATGAAGCATATCTATATTGGATTTAAATTTGTCTTTGTTTCTTCTTCCATGGGTTGTAT
>JAWOGE010000169.1:0-4220 GCA_046497165.1 bacterium
CTGATTCAGAAGAGTTACACAAAATCTGAGGTTCACCCGAAGGTTAATCGGCGATTTTTGTAACTTCTTAAGAACAGAAGACTTTTTCATTTTTCAATGAGATAGTCGGACGGTTCAGGTATTAGTCTGTTAATTTTCCAATAAAAACAGTAATAGAATATGAGGCCTCGAGCAGAAACAGCGGTCATATGATATTGAGGAGCAAAACAAATGATAGTAAAAATGAATGATTGGCATTCAAAATCAAACAGAGAGAGATTAACAACAACTTTTACCTATGGGTATTTTTAATTGTCGTCAGGGGCAATTCTAATTGTCGTTGGACATTTTTGCAGGGCAGGAGGGGTCATCGGAAAACTGTTTATGAGCAGTTGGAATTTATTTTGCCGGAATATTCAGAAACATAAGAGAACAGGAACCCCCTTCTGTTTCATCCGATGAACCGCCATCGTTTGAACTGTCTTCGGAATCCGCATCCTGACTTTCAATATTTTCATAAAACTCTTCCAATGAGAGGAACTCGTCCGAACGCCAGTTTTGGAGAATATATGTCATAGGATCCTCCTCATTTTCCCATGAAGAAGTAAAGTTCCAGATAAAAAATGCTTTATCTCCGTAAGAAACTCCCTTTAGATATTCTCCATTTATTGCAGAATAACCTATCTTTGAATAGTCTGGAGATGGTTTCGACCAGTCAGGAATTGACAAAGCCTTTTCCCCTGTAAAATCTCCCTCTTTTTTTACAAGCCTCATCTTCATTCCTGACCACTCTTCAAGCCACACTGCGGCAACCACTCCATCACCCATTTTAGAAATATTTAAAAGAAGAAAAGAGTCCCTGCATTTTGTGTCTGTATCAGTAAGTTTTTTAGGAGAAAACCACTTGCCATCAAAAAAACTGTAGATGTGAAAATATGGCTGCCAATAATCTGTTCCCTCTGTTTCAGAACTGTTTATAAGATATATTTTATGGCTCGAAACATTGGTGCTGACAGTTGTGATTGCAGCAGGAGCTGAAACTCTTTCTACCCACTGAAACTCTGCCGGCTGCTCATCCGATCTCCAGGGAGAACCATCTTCAGAAAACCGTTTTACCATGATCCTTTCCTGAGAATCAGAATATTCACCCTTTGCTTCATGCCATGCCGCGTATATTATATCATCATCTACTGGTGTAGTGTCTAAAGCAAATATAGGTTTGGTGTGTTTTATATTTTCTTCTCCGGCAATCTTCATAGGTGCTGTCCAGTTAGATGCCGAGTAATGCTCCCTTAAAATATAATATATTTTGGGGTGTTCCGCTAAAGAATCGGAAGCCGAATACATAAGATGCATGGAACTGTCAGACGACATTACTGCATACAGATCCCTTATTCGATAGTGGGACGCAAGAACAACCGGATCAGACCAGTCCACTCCGTTTGTTGAGGTTATATATACCAACTCTTCATCTGAATTATCATTTATTTTGCTATGGGAATAAAAAACATAGTACACATCTCCAAGATCAGGAACAGAGTGTACGAGAAACTTAACATTTTCTTCTTTAAAATCATTATCGGTGAGTCTAATCGGCTGTGACCATTTGTTTGTAGCATCACTTCTTCTTGAGAAATAAATTTCTGCTTCCTGAACTCTGTAACTCCCGTCTCCCGGAGTATGCATCCAAACCACACAAGGCTCAAGAACACTTTGGCTGTTCATCGCCAGCTTTATTTCAAAATTTCCATCCATGCCTCCTCCACCTTTAATCGAAATTACATGAGGACCCTCTTCCACAAATGAATCCCAAAGACCTTCATAAACTTCAGCAAAAAGGGTAACAACAAAAAAAGATAACATACAAAAGACCTTTAAAACACCCATCATAAATCGGCTCATGATAATTACCTCCGAGAACAGTGTTTTTTGATATCTACCGTCAAAATTGACCAGTAATTATAACCTGAGTCCCATCAACTGTCAAGACAAATAAAAAGCTGAAAAATAATTTCCCTTCAAAAACAACGACTTGGAATGAGGTCAGAGTTTTAATACATTCTCAAAAAATGCTGCTTCAACAAATTAAATTGATTGATACCTGATCACTCGCAACTGATGTCATCATTGTTCCCGGAAATAGTGATGGTGCCGAGGGTCCATTTCCCTCTTGCTTTGATGTCATCTTTAAACTGTTCAACAAGACATGTTGCAAGAGAATCGTTATCTGTTACGGTGAAATCATACAGTTTTTCGAGTACAGGCATTCCGTCGACGCTGGTCATTGCGTTGTTGTTACTGACAGTGAGATACTGTCCCAGCTCTTTTAACGAATCAAATCCATTTAAAGACTGAAGTGATATGCAGTCAGTTATTATAAGGGACTCACCTATCTTTTCGAGGTTTTCAAGTCCTGTGAAATCTTCAAGGAGGTCCGTTGCTCCGCCTGTTTCCGATCCCCAGACTGTAAAATATGTTCCTATTTCGGTTAAACTTCCAAGTCCTGTAAAATTTAAAAGAGCGTTGTTTCTCTGAATTTCCAGCCTTTCTCCAATAGTTGCCACATTATCAAGACCGGAAAAAGATGTGAGTGCATTATTTCTCTTCACCCTGATATTTTCTGCTATTGTTGTGAGGTTTTCAAGTCCGGTAAAATCTTCAAGTGATATATTGTTTTCAACAGCTATATCGTCAATTGTTTCAATTCCGGTCAAACCTGAAAAATTTTTCAGTACAGGATTATCGTGAACACTGAAATAGGCAATTGACTTCAATTTGTTCAGACCTGTAAGATCGACAAGTTCACCGCAACCGGTTATAAGAAGAGAGTCAACCATCTCAAGACTGGACAGACCTGCAACACTTCTGAACTTCGGACTGGTGTGAAACTGCTGGTAATATCCACCTATTGAAAGTGTTCCTGTGACTGTTTTAAGAGAACTCAACCCTTCGACAGTTTCAAGATTCTGGTTGCTTACAAGCAGAATGGACGCAGCGTCTGTAAGAGATTCCAGCCCTGTAAGATCAACGAGTCCGTCGTTGTTTTTCAGTTCAATTGAATTGATTGATGCAAGATTGTTCAGTCCGGTCATATCAGCAAGCTTGTTGCAACTGTAGATTCCAAGTGTTTTGAAATCGGTCAGAGACTCTAATCCGGAAAGAGAAATTAGCTCCGGACAGGAACTCAGGCGGACATACTGTACTGTTGAAAGAGATGAAAGTGCTGAAATGTCTTCAAGCAAAGATGCACCGGTAATATTGAGATTGTTTGTTATCTCTTCAAGATTTTCAAATCCATTAAGATCAGTTAAACTTGTTCCGTTTATTTTCAGGTCTTCCAGTTGTTTCAGCTGGGTAAAATCAGCGAGAGAGGAGAGAAGAGGAGCCTTTTCAATGTCCATAATTCTTACGCTTGAAAGATTATCAAGACCGGTCAGAGAAATAAGCGAAGGGTTACTGTATTCCTCAAGAACTCCGCCCACATAAATAAGCGGTGCTTTCCACAGTTTTTCAAGTCCGCTGAAATCTTCCAGGTCATCGTTTCCTCTTATCCGGAAAACGGAACCAATTGTTTCAAGAGAGTTAAGGCCATTGAAATTTTTAAGCTTTTTATTGTTGACAACTATAAAATCTTTTCCGATAGAAACAAGTGATGTCAAGCCCGAAAATGATTCAAGAGATGGATTTGCAGAATCTTCTCCGACTATAAAGCTTTGAGCAATGGTTTCCAGAGATGCAAGCCCGGTAAAATCAACAAGAGAAGAATTACCGTTGATCTCAAAATCATACCCTATAGACTGAAGACTGTTCAAACCTGTCAGATCAGTAAGAGCGTACATCCCATGAATGTTTAAACTGCTCGATATCTTTTTCAGGTTATGAAGGCCCTGAAGCGAAGTGAGATCGGCACTGTCATATATCTCAACTGTTCCGTCCACACACAGAAGACTGCTCATATTTTCTATTGTTGTAATGTCGTTTCCCCGAATTGTGAGATTTCCTTTCAGATGTGTAATACCGTCCATTTTCGAAAGGTCATCCGCATCCCAGACCTGAATACTGCCGTCATGAACAACTTCTCCACATTCATTAACTCCGGTATTTCCGGTGTTTCCGGTATTTCCAGTATCTCCGGTATCTCCAGTGTTTCCGGTATCTCCAGTGTTTCCGGTGTTTCCAGTGTTTCCGGTATCTCCAGTGTTTCCGGTGTTTCCAGTGTTTCCGGTATCTCCAGTGTTTCC
>JAWOGE010000174.1:0-8397 GCA_046497165.1 bacterium
TTCATATCCGGGATCCCTGAAATGGACATGAATATCTATAAAACCCGGTGCTATAAACATGCCTTCGGCATCAACAGTTTCATCAACTTCTGTGGAGATGGTCTCTTCAGATATTTTTTTTATTTTTCCCGAATCCACCAGAATATCTCCCCGAAAATCCCTTTCAAGGGAAGGATCTGAAATGGTTCCATTTTTTATAAGGATTCTTTTTGTCATAAAAATTTGCCCTTTTGAACTATTTAAATCAATACATAGAGCTTTTAGCCTTTGTTTTTTTTACACGCAGTTCAAACTGATATTCATGAAGCTTTTTGTCCAGTATTATAACTGGAACTTCATAATACAGTTCGATTTCCACAGTTTTTCCATCTATCATAAAAGTGGCATTCTCAACGGGGACATAGTCATAGCCGTCTCCGAGAAGCATATTGCGAAATTTTTCGCGCCCTTTTTCCCGATTGTTTTCAGCTGTAAAAAGAGCTACTTTTTCCATTGTTTTTTCTATCCAGTATTTATCCCAGTGAGGTTCCGCAAATTTCCACCCGGTCCAGAGAACGACAGCAATTAGAACAATTTTCATAAAATCGGTAAAAGTAAAATCCATTTAATCCTCCTTTTTGCACAGAAAATGGTGGATATATTATTACCAGATATGAAAATCAAAGTCAATAAAAGAGAGTTGGCTGATATCAGCCCGCATAGTTCACAAAGGTTGCGATTTTACCCATCTCTTGATTATAGAAGCCATTTTTATTTTCTCAATAATAGGAGCGAATGGTAGCGAATGGTTTAGATTTAAAAAATCACATTTATTTGACATGTTGTCAGGGTATATTAAAATAACCGGAACAAATTTGAACTGCTTTTTAAAAGGAGAGTAAATTGAAGAATACTGAATTCAAGGAAACACTGACATTCGATGATGTGCTTCTTACGCCGCGTCGTTCTGATGTCTTACCGGCTCATGTGAATGTGTCGAGACAGCTGACTGAAAAAATCAGACTGATGATTCCTCTCATGAGTGCAGCCATGGACACAGTTACCGAAGCTGAGATCGCGGTGAGTCTGGCCAGAGAAGGTGGTATAGGTGTTATTCATAAAAATATGAGTATAGAAAAACAGGCGAAAATGGTTGTTTCTGTGAAACGCTCTGAAAGTGGGGTTGTTACAAGCCCTTATACTTTGTCTTCTGATGCGGTTATACTTGATGCATTTAATCTGATGAAAAAACACGGGATATCCGGGATTCCAATTTTGAAAAACAATAAACCTGTGGGTATAATAACAAACAGGGATCTCCGTTTTGAGACTGATCTTTCAAAAAAAGTTACCGAACTCATGACTACTGATCTGGTTTCCATAAAGCAGAATGCCGATCTTGATGAAGCAAAAAAACTTTTACACAAACATCGCATAGAAAAGCTCATTGTAATAGATGATGCCGATGAACTTGCCGGACTTATAACTTTAAGAGATATTCAAAACAGAGAAAAATTTCCCAATGCGGCAAAAGATGAAAGAGGTCGTCTTATTGTGGGAGCTGCTGTGGGAATAGGAAATAAAGGTCTTAAAAGGGCCGAAGCTCTCATAGATGCCGGTGTTGATCTTCTGGTCATTGATTCTGCACACGGACATTCTGAAAATGTTTTGAAAACTGTTTCTGAAATAAAGAAAAAATGGCCGGAAACAGATATATGTGCTGGAAATATTGTTACCCGTGAAGCCGCTGTGGATCTTTACGATGCAGGAGCCGATGTTGTTAAGGTCGGCATAGGTCCCGGTTCCATATGTACAACCCGTGTGGTTTCGGGTGTTGGCTATCCTCAACTTTCTGCCATAATGAATGTTGCTCCTGTTGCTAAGGAAAGAGGTAAAACTTTAATAGCTGATGGTGGCGTAAAATATTCCGGTGATATTGTAAAAGCTTTGGCGGCCGGAGCGGATTTTATAATGATGGGCAGCATGTTTGCAGGAACAGACGAGGCACCCGGAGAGCTTATACTTTATCAGGGACGCAGATATAAAATGTACCGCGGAATGGGGTCGCTCGGTGCAATGAAGCACGGTAGCAAGGATCGTTATTTTCAGGAAGATGTTTCTGAAAATAAAATGGTTCCCGAAGGCATAGAGGGTCGTGTTTCTTATAAAGGACCTGTCAGAGATACCATACATCAGCTTGTGGGTGGTATTCGCTCAGGCATGGGATATGTCGGTGCCAGCAATATAGATGAACTGAAAAACAGGGCAAAATTCATAAAAATATCGACTTCATCCTATAAAGAAAGTCATGTGCATGATGTCATGATAACCAAAGAAGCACCTAATTACAAATCAAATGTATAAAACCCGCCCAAAGGTTCTTATTGTTGATAATTTCGACAGCTTTACCTGGAACATCTTCCATCTTGTTACATCCTGTGATTCCAGGGCCTGCGTAGTTCGAAACGACAGCATCGATTGTTTCGAAGTAAAAAAAGGTGGTTATTCTCATGTTATTTTGGGCCCCGGACCGCGAAGACCCGAAGATAGCGGTGCTTCTCCGGAGATTTTAAAATCTTTTGCCGGTCGCATACCTGTTTTGGGAATCTGTCTCGGAATGCAGATTATGGCTCATATTTCAGGTGGAAATGTGAAAAAAAGCTCTCCTCTTCACGGTAAAACTGAAAAGATATATCATGAAGGAGAAACTGTTTTTAAAAAATTACCATCCCCTTTTTCCGCAGCTCGATACAACTCTCTGTCTGTTATTGAGCCCGGCGAACATTTCAAAGTGACAGCCCGGAATGAAAATGGAGTAATAATGGGTTTGTCTCATGATAAATTGCCCTGTGTCAACGGAGTTCAGTTTCACCCGGAATCATTTATGTCTGAGTACGGTAGGCAGATTATGCTCAATTTTCTGGAGCAGTCACCGGAGAAACCGCTTTGAAAATGCCGACAATCTCTGACCGGCGTATTATTCCCTTAAAGAAGAAAATTAAAGAGGATACTCTTGTAAAACTTACTGAAAAACAAAAAAACAGAGTGCTTTTATCAAGCAATACAGGTAATGAAGATTTCGGAAGGTATTCTCTTCTTTCTTTTAATCCTCTCATGAAAATATACTATGAGAGAGGTGTCCTTGTCTGTGAAGATTGTGACGGTAGAAAGATTTATGAAAAATCTGATTTTAGAAAAGCTCTTTCCACTTTTTGCACTCCTCTTGAATCTTGCTTTGGAAGTAAAAAGGAACATCCTTTTTTTAAAGGTGTCTGGGCAGGTTTCATGAGTTATGAAAGTACGGGATTCATTGAATCTGTTCCCCGTGCGGATGAAGACCTTCATCCTGTTCCCGACATATGTTTCGTTTTTTCAGATGTTTTCATAGTTTCTGACCATGTTTCAGATAAAAGTTTTCTTGTGATTCTTGATACATCTGCCTCTGAAGAATCTATGGACATACGCCGAACTGAAGCTTTAAAATCCATTTCCGGAGTTTCGGAAATTTCTGTTGAAAATATTAAAACGGGAGAGGCTGAAATTGTTTCCTATTGTTCCCGGAAGACTTATATAAATATTATAGAAAAAATAAAAAATTATATAGAAGAAGGAGATGTCTATCAGGTTAATTTTACTGTGCCTTTTAAAATAACCAGTGCCGAATTGTCCGGGAATCTTTTTATTGAATATATAAGAAAAAACCCCGTTGATTTTGCAGCTTTTATGAATTTTAGAGGAAGGGAAATAATTTCCATATCTCCGGAATCATTTTTTTCACTTCGCGGTTCAAAAATTGCGGCACACCCCATAAAAGGAACCATAAGACGCGGAAAAAATTGTGAAGAGGACAAATTTCTCAGAGAACAGCTTTTAAAAAGTTCAAAAGACAGAGCGGAACTTTCCATGATTGTGGATCTTTTAAGAAATGACATAGGAAAAATAGCAGAAAAAGCCTCTGTTTCTGTGGAAAATCACGCTTCTTTGCTGAAATTTCCCACACTTTATCACCTTGTTTCAGAAATAATCGGTTTTACCGATGCTTCCCGCAGTGAAATAATTACAAGCCTTTTTCCCGGCGGTTCCATAACCGGGGCTCCCAAAATACGTGCCATGGAAATAATAACTGAGTGTGAGAAGTATCGGAGAGGTGTGTACACAGGGGCAGTGGGATGGATAGGGTATTCAGAGGACATGGCTTTCAATATTCCCATAAGAACAATACAGAGAGTGAATGATAAGCTTTTTTATCATTCAGGAGGAGGAATTGTTCTCGACAGTGACCCTCAAAAAGAGTATGAAGAGATGCTTGTAAAAGTCAGAAGCTTTGTGAATATTTTTTCATCTGTTAGATCCCGGGATTTTTATATTTGCGGAGTACTTGATGATTAAATCCGGGTTTTTTACAACATTTTCAGTCTCTTCTAACGGACCTGTTTGGTTTGATGAACACATTGAACGCATAAAATATTTTTCTGAAGTTCATAATTTAAAGATTAATATATCAAAGTTGAAATCTCAGGCGGCGGATTATTTTAAATCCGAATCATACAGATTCTCCCGACTTTTGCGTTGTGAAAAATCTGAAATCTGTGGTCTGCATGAAGATAAAAGTCAGAAAAACGAATCTCCATCAGATATTTTCAATTACAGAAATTTCGGTAAAAATTCCGTAAGTGAAGTTGAAAGACCGCCGTATCTGCACAGAGGAAGAGTAATTGTAGATACTTTTACCGGCAAATACGAATTTACAAGTGATACGGTCAAGCCTCTTAAAGAACCTGTTTTATGCAGGCTTTTAAACATTGAAAATTCTCTCGGAAAGATAAAAAAATGGCCCTTTCGCAATCTCGGTATACCGGAAGGAGGGGAGTTGATACTTGTTCACAAAAAAACCGGAGAAGTTCTTGAGGGTAATTTTTCAAATATATTTCTCCGTCAGGGAGACAAATGGTTTACTCCTTTGGCTGGCGACCGAATTTTAAATGGTATATGCAGGTGCAAATTCATAGACTTTTTGAAATCAAGAGGAAAAGTCGTAAAAGAATGTTCAATAAAAGAAAAAAAGCTTTGTGAGTCTCATATTTTTTTGAGCAATTCTTTGCGTGGTGTCATGCATGGAATTATAACAAATCAAGATGGTTAGATTGTGATTTTGAATGTTTACAAACAAAAATAAAGATGAAGCTTTTAAAAATAATTGACTTGTTTCTGCCCTGCAATATACTGAATGATGACTTTGTTAGTTATAACATATTAGATTGACAGGAGGCTTAAAAAGATGCTTAACAGAGAAGAAAAAGGTAAAACAATTGAAAAATTCAAAAAACATGAGGAAGATACGGGTTCATCGGAAGTACAGATAGCCCTTCTGACACATCGTATAAACAGATTGAACGATCACCTTAAAGAGTTCAGAAAAGACAATCATTCACGAAGAGGACTTATTAAAATGGTTGGGAAGCGTAGAAAACTTCTCAAATATATAAAAAATAGAAACGAGGAGAACTACAGAAAAGTTATCCGGGAACTCGGCTTGCGTAAATGACATTTTTTTCTGTATATTTTTTTTCAGACAAATTATTTTGCAACTTACATTAAAAAGAGGAATATGATGACTATGAGACCACAAAAAAAAGAGATTGATTTTCAGGGAAACACACTTTCTATAGAAACAGGAAAATACGCTAGACAGGCTGATGGTGCCGTATGGCTTAACTACGGAGGCACAACTTTACTTGCAACTGCAGTTTCTGCGAAGGAAGAGCCGGAGAGAGATCTTGGTTTTTTCCCTTTGACAGTTGATTATATTGAAAAATTTTATGCTGCCGGAAAATATCCCGGTGGATTTATAAAGCGTGAATCCCAGCCCAGTATAGGTGAAAAACTTACAGCCAGGCTAATTGACAGACCCATTCGGCCACTTTTTCCCGAATGGTTTCAATGCGGTACACAGATTATAATAACACTTCTCTCCTATGATCAGAAATGTGACCCGAAAACCATAGCCATAACTGCTGCTTCTGCTGCACTTCAGCTTTCTGACATACCTTTTGAAGGGCCCATAGCAGGATGTCGTATAATAAAAAAAGAGGGTGATTTTATCATCAATCCTTCATCTTCAGAGGAGGAGGATGCCGAGCTCAATATAGTGATGGCCGGTGATGAGAACTCTATAATGATGGTTGAAGGGAAAGCCGATGAGGCTTCAGAAGAAGATGTTGTAAAAGCTCTTGAGTTGGGGCATGAGGCCATAAAGCCTCTTTTGAAAATACAGCATGAACTTGGAGAAGGGGTGTCTCGGGAAAAACGCACTGGAGAAAAAACTCAGATAGATGAGAAACTTATGGGTTTTATTAAAAATAAGACTTCCGGTGTTATAACTGAAGCTCTTTCAATAGCAGACAAACTTGAAAGAACCGCTTTTGTGAACAAACAGAAATCTATGATATCGGATCTTGTAAAAGCTGAAATTGCTGAAAATAACGGTGAATTTGGCAATGATGAATCGGACACAGTGGTATCAAGAGCAAAATCCTACTACAAGGATATTCTCAAAGAAACAATGAGAAAGATGATAGTGAAAGATAAAAAGAGAATTGACGGCAGAGGCCTTGAGGATATAAGACAGATAAATATCGATACCGGTGTTTTGTCGGAGCCCCATGGTTCGTGTGTTTTCACAAGAGGAGAAACACAGAGTCTCGCCACAGTTACTCTTGGAATTCCGGAAGATGAGCAGCGCATAGATACTGTTACTCGGGAAGGAAAAAAACAGTTTATGCTTCACTACAATTTTCCGCCTTTTTGCGTGGGAGAGAACGGTTTTCTTAGAGCTCCCGGTCGCAGAGAGCTGGGCCACGGAAATCTTGCGGAAACTGCTATCGCTCCTGTTCTGCCCGGGAAAGATGATTTTCTGTATACAATCAGAATAGTATCCGAAATACTGGAGTCCAACGGTTCAAGCTCTCAGGCATCAATATGCAGCGGTTGTCTGGCTCTTATGGATGCTGGAGTTTCTGTTAAAAAGCATGTGGCGGGAATAGCAATGGGACTCATAAAAGATGAAGACGACTATATAATTCTTTCAGATATTCTTGGAGATGAAGATCATCTCGGAGATATGGATTTCAAGGTAGCGGGAACCCGTGACGGTATAACTGCTATTCAGATGGATATAAAAATAAACGGTCTTCCCGGAGATGTTCTGAAAAAAGCACTGGAGCAGGCAAATAGAGGAAGAATGCATATTCTTGATAAAATGGAAGAGGCTATGCCCGGACCTCGTGAAGATATAAGCCCCAAAGCACCCCGAATTGAAAAAATAATAATAGATCAGGATAAAATAAGAGATCTTATAGGTCCCGATGGCAAAACCATTAAAAGTATAGTTGAAATGACCGGTGCTGATATTTCTGTGGAACAGACAGGTGAGGTTATAATATCTGCCGACAATCTTGAAAATCTTGAAGAAACCAGAAAACAGGTTGAACTTCACACAAAAGATGTCGAAGTGGGAAAAATTTATGAAGGTAAAGTTTCCCGTATTGAAACATACGGTGCTTTTGTGGATGTGCTTCCGGGAAAAACCGGGTTGCTTCACATCAGCAATATAGCCGACAGGCGGATAAATTCCGTGACTGATGAAGTCAATCTCGGAGATACGGTGAAAGTTATAGTGACAGACAAGGAAACATCAGATAAGTTTTCATTGAGTATGAAACCTTCGGATTTTGATAAAGATCATACACAAAAACCCAAAAGAGGGGGAAGAGATAACAGGAGTCATAGAGATGGTGGCAGAAGACCGAGACAACGCAATTAACATAAAAATAACTACTGAACATGGTATGCCGTTGCCCGAATACAAAACTCCCGGTTCTTCCGGTCTTGATGTTCGTGCTGTTCGCGGTGGGGTTATAAAAGCCGGAAAATGGGCGGTTATATCCACAGGCCTTCATGTTGAGATACCTGATGGTTATGAGATACAGGTCCGAAGCAGGAGCGGATTGGCTTTTAAACAAGGTGTTTTTGTAATGAATTCTCCCGGCACCATAGACAGTGATTATCGTGGTGAAATTAAGATAATACTTGCAAATTTTTCCGAAAATGATTTTGTTGTACGGCGGGAAGACAGAGTTGCTCAGCTTGTGGTTTCAAAAGTTGAAAAAGCTAAATTTATCCCCGTTGAAAACATATCTGACACAATGCGTGGGATCGGTGGTTTCGGACATACCGGCATTGATGGATGATATTCCGACTTGACAGATAAAAAATCTTTATTCACCGAAATCAGGTTTTACCTGAACCGTCCGACTCTCTCATTGAAAAATGAAAAAGCCTTCTGTTCTTAAGAGGTTACAAAAATCGCCGATTAACCTTCGGGTGAACCTCAGATTTTGTGTAACTCTTCTGAATCAG
>JAWOGE010000348.1:0-4181 GCA_046497165.1 bacterium
GATAAAAAGAAACCGCCCGAATCATCCATGGAATGAATTGTCAGATAAAGATTTTTTTGTTTCATCCGGCTTATACAGAAAAGATATTTCAAGCGGAAAGGAGGGGTTCACGCTTGCAGCTTTACTTCTTTTTGGAAAAGAGGAGTATATCATAAGTGCTATCCCTCACTATAAAACAGATGCCATTGTAAGAAAAGTTGATCTCAACAGATATGATGACAGGATAACTCTTAGGTGCAACCTGATTGAGTCGCTTGACAAGCTGATGGATTTCATAGAAAAACATCTTCCTGATAAGTTTTATCTTGAAGGGATCACAAGAATCTCGTTGAGGGATATTATATTCAGGGAAATAATTGTTAATTTTCTTATTCACAGAGAATTCACAAACGGTTATCCAGCCACTCTTATTATCAAATCAGATCATATCGAAACAAAAAATGCCAATAAGCCGCATAATTACGGAAAACTTCTTCCAGGAAATTTCGAACCGTTCCCAAAGAACCCTAACATTTCGAAAATATTTACCCAAATGGGACACTCTGAAGAACTGGGAACCGGAATTAGAAATGTTTACCAGTATATTGAACAATATTCCGGCAGTAGAAATGTAGATTTTTCTGAAAAAGATGTGTTCATCGTAAAAGTGCCGTTAAACGATGGCACATTGGATGGCACATTGGATGAGTCCGCCCAAAAGACCGCCCAAAAGACCGCCCAAAAGACCGCCCAAAAGATTATCACCGGAACTAGAAAAGAAATCCTCGATCTTCTTAGAAAAAACCCAAAATATACAAAAAATGATCTAAAAAACATCCTTGGCAAAGCTGATGGAACTATAAAAGAGCACCTGTCAATATTAAAAACTGAAGGATATATAAAACGAGTCGGCGGAAGAAAATCCGGTCACTGGGAGATAATTGAAAATGATAATGAGTAATTTAAATAACTCCCTTGAAGAACTTAAAAAGGAAGAAGAGGTCAGGATAGCATTTTTATATATTCTTATCCATTTCGCAACTTCTTTTCAATTTCTTCAACCAGTGTTTTCAACTCTTTATTCTGCCCGGTTTCTTTTTCAAATCTTCTGATTAGCTCCCCAGCCGAGTGTTGATTCATGCCCACAATTTCAGCTATTTCTGAAACTTTAAAGACAGTGTGTTTTTTCAAAAGATAAAGGTATGTTTTTCTGGCATAATTCCGATATGTTTTTTCTGTGAGTGTCTTTTCTTCAACATTCAGAACTTCAGCTATTACCTGCCTCAATTTTTCAGGAGCTATGCTTTTTATTTTGCGTACTTCTGACTGGCATTGGAAATCAATTTCATTTTCATTCAGTTGTCTTGCAACTTTCTCTTTGAAAGCGGCTGTTCCGAGAATACTGAATTTGCCATAAATCGCTTCGGGCAGCGGTGAATCATCTATCATTTCGTTGAGAATAAAAGTGTAGTTCTCAACTCCGCCGGCATATTCAAGCACCATTGATGGATCAACGAGTTCGCTTTTTTCATTCCTTAAATACTGCCTTAAAGTACTCCACCTGTAATCAGCAGGGTCATCAACTATTTTCGCTCTGTATGGATTAAGATGGATATACGCACTCAAAGTGACAAGATAACTTTCATCCTCGACCAAAACGGATTTAAACCGGCCCTGGAAAAGCGGACCGACAAGTTTATACCTTGCCTTGAACCAGTTGGCATATCCGCACTGTAAAAGTTGCATGAACGCTGAAAGATTTTCATTCGGAGTTTCTATCAGAAGGTGAAAATGATTGTTCATCAGGCAATACCCATGAACAACTATACCGTATTTTGAAGAAGCAGCACTCAGTCTTTCAAGAAATTCCTCACGGTCGGCAATACGCCTGAAAATTTTATCCTTTCGGCAGCCCCTGTTTATTATGTGGTAAATTGCACCGGGATATGTGATTCGCAAAGGTCTTGCCATAGCGTTCTCCTTAAAAAGAGGTAACTATTCCATGAAAAAATAATTTCCTCCAACAAAAAAAGCAAGTTTTTATATAATTTTGCTATCCTGACCCCTTCTGCTCTAAAAAAGTTTCAGATTATGACAAAAAACAGAGCTGCTCCCTATGCATTTTTTGAATTATCCGAGTTAGCTGAAAATTCTCTATCTGAATTTTCTGATAAGAAAGTCCATTGAATATTTTCCGCCACCTTTTGAAATGAAAAAGATTGAAGCAACCATATAAAACAGTGCAAGTTCTCTGCTTGAGAAAGGATCTCCGGCAAGTGCAATGAATGCCGCAACAAACATTGTAATTGCAAGTAGTGACGCAAAAACTCTGGTCATAAATCCTGCAGTAAGGAAGAGTGCTCCGAAAAACTCGGTGAATCCGGCCATGAATCCGAAAAACAGAGGGAAGGGAAATCCTATTTCGGCAACAAAGTCTGAAAACCCTTCAAGGTTGTTGAACAGTTTTCCGTATCCGTGAGTCATCATTCCAACTCCCGTGAATATTCTCAATAACAGCAGCCCTAAATTTGAGTCGGAATCCGCATTAAAAATAAATCTCTTCATCGTTTTATCCTTTTAAAAAACAATTTATAAATAAACTCAAGTTATTATCATTACAGTGCTGTAACATGTCAAGTTTATTACAAGTCGGAATCGCGAAAGAAACAGTGTGCTGATTCGTTTACAAATAATCACTGTATCGTAAAATTGACTGAAAGAAAAAATGGCAAAGAAATATGTTATCAGCGCATTTTCCCGGGTGGAACTACTACATGGACAAGTCTTGAACTCAGAAAGGACTCGTTACCGAGCACGGTTACTTTTGCTTTGTATACCTGTGCTTCCTGGGTATTGTTTCTACAGAAATCGTTTTCAAATTCCACATCGAATGTAACTGTGGTTCCCTGGGTGACGGAAAAGAAGGTGGTATCGTCACTTCCTGAAACACCGTCGGTGGGATCAGCTGCAACGGTAGTGGCTGATTTTATGAATTCAGCGGCTGATGTTCCTTCACACTTCTGATCTTCCTCAGCCATTTTTCCCGTGGTCACATCCATGTCGATATATGTTGTGAGTTCGGCGACTGCATCGACTATCTGGTCGCTTAGACCGGTACCGTCACAATTCTCGGTATGGTATATGAATGGATCTCCGTTTTTGGCGATTGATCCGGTCATAGTAGCCACCTTGGTGAAGTCCTCTTTTGCCGCATCAGCTATTGTGCAATCAATGGGATTGTAGTTTTCGTCATATGTGCATTTGCAATACGAATCGATACCGATGAATTTTGCACCGATGCCGTTCATACGGGTGATGGATTCATCAAGATCAGGTCCCGGGACATTGGCATATTTACATTCTGTACCGCTTTCCGGTTCTTCTTCAGGTCCAACACATGCACGATAATCAAACGGTTCATCGGTGAGCATGATGAAAATGGGCATGCTCTCCTTCCTGAAACAAGCTCCACCGACGGAGCCGACTTCGGAACTGCAGTCCATGGGTGCAACATCCACATTAACTCCGCCGGGCATATTGCAGTTGACACCTCCGAAAGGTCCTTCCGTGCAATCTTTTATCTGTCCGGTATATCCTTCGCCTGATGCTGCAAGATAAAGAGCCATTGTCATCATTTCATCACCGCCTCCGGTGTCGATACCGTCAACAGCATCTTTTACTGCCTGTGTATCCTCTGTAATGGGCTGACGCATTTCGTAGGGCAGTGGTGTGAATCCGAAATATGCGTAGTCAGTGGAATCGTATTGCTGAGAAATACCATCAATAACGGTGTTTTTCACGCCCTCTTTCAGATTATCCGCTTCGGCACCCATGGAACCGGATTCATCAAACATGATGAGAACATCGATGGATTCGATTTTTGTGCTGAATTCCAGCTCTCTGTTTACCGGCTCAAGAGCATTGTAGGGCAGTACCACATAAAAGATGCCCTTCGGAATGGTGTCTTCAGCATCAGTAGGGTCAGAACCGTAAGCAATTTCAGCAAGGTCATCGCTCCCGTCACCGTCGGTATCTTTTTTTGTGGGATCAGTTCCCATATCTTTTTCACTTTTGTCCGGCAATCCATCATTATCACTGTCCAAATCAAGATAATCGGGTGTGTCGTCGGTATCTGAGTTCCGAGGATTTTCGGGATCCTCACCGGCTTCTTCGCTGTCAGGTATGGTGTCGCCGTCAGAATC
>JAWOGE010000195.1:0-13555 GCA_046497165.1 bacterium
CAGAAAACTTTTTCATTTTTCAATGAGAGATTCGGACGGTTCAGGTTTCATATTGTTCAATCCAAACAATTCGCAAAAGTCATAGATTTTATTAATCAGGTGATAGTTAAGCAGATTTTTATTTGTTATCCTCGGCAAAAAGGATGGATCTTGCAATTTTTTTCATTTTTTCAGATAATTTTTCATAATCGGGACTGTCAATCCATTTAAGATCCTTCATAGATTCAGCAGAATAGTTGTTAAATATTCTTGATATTTCGATCTCATTGACCCACATATCCTTTTTCTTGGCAGATTCAATAACCTTCATCCAGTTGAACTTAAATTCTTTGCAAAGAAAAAGAATGTCGGCCATATCTTTGGGTTCATTTCTACTCAGAGCAGATATTTTATTGGATAGAATGTTTTCCCATGAATCAACTCTGTCAAAAATCTTGTCAGCGATGAATCCGTCTTCATGAAATGAAACATCATTGATCATTTCGATTTTAAGCACAATATCATTTCTGTTTAAAAACAACCTGACAAAAGATTCATCTGTAAGAGCTGTTTCAAGCTTCCAGAATTTCTTTTTTTTAATTTCCTTTATAATGCTCTCAGCATCTTTTCTGAAAGTCCCGGAATCGTTTTGAAAAAAATCCAGATCATCAGAATATCTGTGTTTTAGATAAACCCGGCTTAAAGCTGTTCCTCCACTGAGGTAGAAATCTGTATTCAATCTACTGATAAGGTCAAGTACTTCATCCTGAAGAGGATAAAGATCGTTAATGTAGTATTTCTCTGACATGTTTATATTTCTCCCTGAGAGATTGAGGAAAAATCGACCGGATTATCAATTCATCTGCAACGATTTTTTTCAACTCTTCCTGCGAAAACAGTTTCATTAATTTATACCAGTTAAAGCTTTTCAGCAATCTTGCAATGAATCTTCTTTTTTCATCTGATTCATTTTTCTGTGCAAGAATAAACATTACTTCATCCACAGTCTTTTCGCTGTCCCATAAGATATCTCTGATCATTTTTCTTGTTTCAGAGTTGTCTATCATATCCATTCCTCCATGTGAAATATTATATCTTTTTTAAGTAAAAAAACAAATTGAAAAGTATTGTAATTCCACGATCAATATTTTCAGCAATACCTTCATGACAATATTTCCCAAGTTTGACGGAGATATTACTTCAACCTGAATCGAACGATTCAGGTTCAACCACCTTAAACAAATCTGTATTCATCAAGTTTACATAACAATCTTGACCTGCCGTCTCGCTTATTGTAATATAGTATGACTGCAGCAGTGCATAAGAAAATCCGGAGGGTAAAATGGACATCAGCTTTAAGTTGACGATCTTCCTGTTTGTGATGTTTTTCTCAGCTATCGTCCTGGGAGAGGAAGTCAAACAGAAAGAGCAGGGTTTCAAATTCGGTTCCTACGGACGGGTTCAGCCTGCCACTGATTTAAAGGGTGGTGTACCTTCGGATACAAATGTGGTTTCTCACGGTTCCCGTCTTCATGAAAAATCCTATGTTGAGCTTGATTTCGTATATCTTTTCGGAGTGCGAAACAATGTTGAATTCGATTTTGTTTCTACGCTCGCATTCAGTGATGAACTTTTTCATGAAACGGGCAATTTCAATGCTGTGAATGCTGTAAGGAATCTTTTTATACGAGCAGAGGGAATCATTGCCAAACCGCTTACATTGTGGGCGGGAAGCCGCATGTACAGGGGCGATGATATCTACCTTCTGGATTTCTGGCCCCTTGACAATGTAAATATGTACGGTGGTGGTGCAGGCTGGCACGAGGATTCCTGGCGAGTTGATTTTCACGCCGGAATAAACAGGCTGGAAGTTGATTTTCAGCATCAGGAGATAGAGGTGCCTTCAAATGATTCCGGAACTGAAACAGTAACTATTCTCAACAGACAACGGCTGGTTACAGGGCTGAAGGCCGAATTTCACTTTGCGGGCAATAAAAACTCGGATTTTGGTATGAAAACAAAATTGTTCAGTGAACTTCACAGAATAGGTGCCGGAACAATGGTGTATCCTGAGCAGGAAAATCTTGAAGTAAAATACCCTGAAGATTTCGGTTATTCAGCAGGTGTCCAGCTTGGGGTTTACGGATATGGTAAAGACGATTTTGCAAATCTTTTTATAAAATATTCCGGCGGTCTAACAGCTTACGGTACTCTTTCGCCGCCCTACGGATTGAACGCAGACAAAAAAACTACGGGGGCAAAGGATTTTCTCACAGGATTGAGCGGAAGCTGGACATTCTGGAAATTAGGAACCTTATTCGGAGCTTATCTGCGTTATTTCAATGACGCCGATCCCAACAAATATGACAACGATGATTTCTGGGAATATATAATAACACTCAGACCTCATATAATGTTTCATGAACATTTTTATTCCGCATTTGAATTTTCACATCAGATGAGACGCCCCAACGGACTTTATTCAGACAGACACATCAAAGGCATAGAATACACACCCATGGTTACAAAACTTTCTTTAATCCCCATTGTAACAATGGGAGGTGGAGTCTACGGTCGTCCTCAGATAAGACTGGTTTATACGGTATCTTTCCAGAACGATGACGCCGCTTACACCTATCATCCCGAAGATGAAAGAACCGAAGAAAATATACATCACTATCTTGGAATAAGTGCCGAGTGGTGGTTTAATGTCCATTACAGATAAGACGGAGGAATAATGATAAAAAAAATTACTGAAATATCTGTTCTTGCGTTTTCCGCTGTTTTATTATTAACAACATGTGTTGACAGAAGCGAAGTTTCATCACCTTTTCCCATTACCAATCATGTTGAGGACTGGCGTGATGAAATAATATATCAGATTATTATCGACAGATTCGCCGACGGAGACATTTCAAACAATTACAATGTGGACAAAACAGATTTGACTGCCTGGCAAGGAGGTGATTATCAGGGTGTTATAGATAAAATACCCTATTTGAAAAAACTTGGAGTTACGGCTGTCTGGATATCCCCCGTAGTGAAAAATGTGGAGGAGGATGCGGGAATAGGCGGTTATCACGGTTACTGGACACAGGACTTCATGTCTGTAAACCCTCACTTCGGAGATCTCGCCAAACTTCGTGAAATGGTAAAAGCTCTTCATGACAACAACATAAAAGTCATACTGGATATAGTGGCCAACCATATCGGCCCGCTTTTTTATTATGATATAAACAGAAACAATCAGCCCGATGAAATGGTCATGGGAAGCAACATGGATTGTGGTGATTACTGCTCTCGCATAATGATGCTTGAAGATGAAGAGGCGGGACAACAGATATGTGATGAAGAGTACGGTGGTGCAGACTTTAAAGAAGGAAAATGTTACCATTATGACGGCTGTACCAACAAAGAGTGCTATGACAGATGCATGGACAGATGTATAAATGAAAACTATCCTCATAAAATGGGAATAAAGCGTTATTCAGAATGGGATCCTGACTTTGATCCCCGAGGTATAATGGCCTTTTCCGAAGCCGGAGAATCGGGACCGGCACCCATACGCTGGATTTATATGCCGGAAGTTAACAGGGTTCCGCCCTATCCGGAGGAGTTTCAAAACAAATCATGGTACAACAGTAAGGGAAGAATTGTAACATGGGAAAGTGATTATCAGGTTGTAAAAGGTGATTTCCCGGGCGGTCTGAAAGACCTCGATACAACAAATCCCGATGTTATCGAAGCTTTAATCCGTGTTTATAAATACTGGATCGGTGCCATAAATATAGATGGGTTTCGTGTTGACACCATAAAACATGTAGAACATGAGTTCTGGCGGGAATTTACACCGGCAATGAGAAATCATGCCGAAAATCTGGGCAAAAAAAACTTTTTCATATTCGGAGAAGCTTTTGACGGACGAGATGAACTTCTCGGAAGTTTTACAAAAAACATGGAAATGGACTCTGTTTTTTATTTTTCCCAGAAATTTCAGGTTTTTGATTCCATTTTCAAAAACAACGGACCCACAAGCAATTTTGAAAAACTCTACAACCTCCGCATGAACAGAAAAGAGGACGGATCCCCCCTTGATGAAGATCATCCAAATCGTTACGGTACAAAATCAGGAGTCAAAGATTCCGAAGGAAATATTCTCAGCCCTCAGCAACTGCTTGTAAACTTTATTGACAACCACGACCTTCCCAGATTTCTTTACGATAAAGCTGACGAAAATGCTCTCCGCAATGCCCTTACGCTGCTTCTCACAATGGACGGAATCCCCTGCATATATTATGGAACAGAACAGAATTTCAACGGTGGCAACGATCCCGCAAACAGAGAAAATCTTGCTGAATCAAAATACGACACTGAAAATGAAACTTTCCGCCACATAAGTCGGCTGACAGCACTGAGAACTGGACATGCACCTTTGAGACGCGGAGATATGACAATACGATGGGCCACTGATCATACCGGCGAGGAACAGGATGCAGGGATTCTGGCTTTTGAACGCAGTTACCGCGGAGAAACAGCACTTGTTATTATAAATACAAACTCATCCAGAAGTTCTGAAACGGCATATGATGGTAATGCAATGGCCACATCTTTTGAGTCCAAAACCGTTCTGAAAGACATTATTCACGGAGAATACACTGCGGAAGTCGGAACAGAAGGAACACTTATCGCAAAACTTGAACCCCTGACTGCCTTCATACTTATGAAAAAATAAAGGAGAACCCATGGCCGATGTTGAATTTCGTAATTTCATAAAGCGTTACGGGGACACACTTGTAATAAAGAACATGAGTCTTAAAGTCAAAAACGGAGAGTTTCTGGTCCTTGTGGGACCCTCTGGCTGTGGAAAATCAACTATGCTGAGATCTTTGGCCGGCCTTGAAACTGTTTCCGGAGGAGAGATAAAAATAGGCGGAGAGATTGTAAACCACCGTCCGCCCAAAGATAGAAACATCGCCATGGTTTTTCAATCTTACGCTCTTTATCCACACATGACTGTAAAAGAAAATATGAGCTTCGGATTAAAAGTGAGAAAATTCAAACCTGAAGAGATAGACAAAAGGATAAAAAATGCTGCTGAACTTCTTGGTATAACACACCTTCTCAACAGACTGCCGCGTGAGATGAGCGGAGGTCAGAGACAACGCGTGGCCATGGGAAGAGCCATTGTCAGGAATCCGGATGTTTTTCTTTTCGACGAACCTCTTTCTAATCTCGATGCCGCTTTAAGAACACAGATGCGTGCCGAATTGAAACAACTTCACGAACGCCTGGGAACAACTATTATATATGTAACCCATGATCAGGTGGAAGCCATGACTCTCGCCGACAGAATAGTTCTTCTTTACAACGGTGTTGTTCAACAGCTGGGGACTCCGTCTGAACTTTTCGATGCTCCGGCTAACAAATTTACAGCTTCTTTTATCGGAAGTCCATCCATGAATTTCTTTCACGGTGAAGTTTTAAGGGAAAACGAAGAAAAAAACTTTATTTCGCCCGGGGTATCCGTCCCTCTCTCTTTACCCGAAAACTATGAAAAGAGAGAAATCATACTCGGTGTTCGTCCTCAGGATTTCAAAATAGCGAAAAAGGAAAATTCTCACATTTCCGGGAAAATGAAAATAGCGGAAAATCTCGGCCGTTATTCTATACTCAGCATTGTTCTGGAAAACGGAAATATTGTAAAGCTCCAGCTGTCATCGGAAAATACCCGGAAAATGAAAAGGAAAGAAACTGTCTATTTTTCCATAAAACAGGACAGAATGCATATTTTTGACGCTGAAACGGAAAAACGCATGGAATTTAATGATAAATAAATTTTTATTTTCAATAGCCTTAGTTTTTTTCTTTATCTCCACTCTTTCTGCACAAAAAGAGATTAAAATCTGGCATTCATACAGAGGCAGTGAAAGAAAAGCTCTTAACACTCTTGCAGAAAGTTTCAACAAAGAACAGAGCAATTATAAAGTAATCCTGCTTTCCGTTCCTTATGAAGCTTTTTCAAGAAAAATAAGCAGTTCGGTTCCCCGAGGAAACGGCCCCGACGGTTTCATATATGCCCACGAAAGAATCGGTGACTGGGCAGAAAGCAACATAATAGAAGCTCTCTCTGAAGAACAGGACGGTTATTTCAAAAACAAATTCATTCCCGTTACTGTAGATGCTTTGAAATATAAAGGAAAAATCTGGGGCATACCTCTGGCGTTCAAAAGTCTTGTTCTTTTTTATCGAAGTGATATGGTGGAAAATCCTCCGCATACTTTAGAGAAACTTGTTTTTCAAGCCGAAACCTTCTCAAATCCCGAAGACGGAAAATTCGGCCTGGGGCTGCAGGCTTCATCGGCTTATTTTGCCGCACCTTTTTTCTTCGGTTTCGGTGGGGGATTTTGTCTTGATGGAAAAAAGATCGATCCCGGCGAAAACATACTACCCTGTCTTGACAACAAGGGAAACACAAAAGCTCTGAGGTTTTTAGAAAAAATTGTCAATGAAAAAAAGATAGTTCCGAAAGAGGCGACGGCTTCATTGATAACTCAGCTTTTCAACGAAGGAAGAATCCCTTTTGTAATTAACGGTCCGTGGTTTACAGGAGAGATAGAAAAAGCTGTACCCTACAATGTTGCCGTACTTCCCCGGATTGTTAAAACGGGAAAACCCCTTAAACCTCTTCTCACTGTGGAAGCTTTTCTCATTTCTGCCCATGAAGATGCTGAAAAAGAGGGAGCTCGTATTTTTGCCGAATTCATAAATGGAAAAAAGCAGTCTTTAATCCGGGCAATGGAAGGTCATCAGGCGGTGGCAGGTAAAGCGATATATGAAATAAAGGAAGTTAAAAACAATCCTCTTCTTTCTGTTTTTCGCAAACAGGCTGAAAACGCTGTTCCCATGAGCAATCTTCCCGCCATGAGAATGCTCTGGGAACCTCTTTCCAAAGCCATAGAGTCCGTCTTAAGAGGTGCCCGGACACCCGAAGCCGCACTATCAGATTCCATGAAAGAATATAAAGTTTTCAGCAAAACCCTGCCCTCTTCGCAAAATCCGGCAGTTTATATTATCATCATGATTATTGTGGGCACCGTCGGTCTGTGGTTTTCCGGCCGAGCTTTAAAAAAACACCAAGTGGTAGAACATATTAAAAAAAATCCTGCTCCTTATCTTTATCTTTTTCCGGCTGCGGCGGGTATGTTTTTTCTTGTTTTCCTGCCTTTTGCAGTTGGAACCGCTGTGGCATTTTTTGCTCACAGAGCCGGAGAGTTCCATTTTGTAGGCTTTTCTAACTTTTTATCAATACTTTTATCCAGTGATTTTCCTGTAACCAGCCCGCTGAATTTTTATTTCACCATGGTTGTAACTGTAATGTGGACCGTTTTAAATGTAATTTTTCATTTCACTTTCGGACTTGCTCTGGCTCTCATACTCAAAGAACCCTGGATTCGCATGAAAGGAATATTCCGTGTTCTTCTGATTCTTCCATGGGCCGTTCCCAACTACATAACTGCACTCATATGGAAAGGTATGTTCAACAGACAGTTTGGAGCCATAAACGCTATTCTCAACATATTTGGTATGGAATCGGTAAGTTGGTTCAGTAATTTCTGGACAGCATTCGCCGCAAATGTAGCCACAAACACATGGCTGGGATTTCCGTTTATGATGGTAACCGCTCTCGGAGCTCTGCAGGCGATACCTTCGGAACTTGAAGATGCAGCAGATGTTGACGGTGCCGGAATTTTCCAAAAATTTCGCCATGTAACCCTACCTCTTCTCAAGCCCGCCATGCTCCCCGCCGTTATTCTCGGATCTGTATGGACTTTCAACATGTTTAACATAATATATCTCGTTTCCGGAGGTCAGCCCGGAGGAAGTACCGAAATTCTCATAAGCGAATCATACAAATGGGCATTCCAGAGGCAGGAAAGATACGGCTATGCCGCCGCCTACGCCGTTCTCATTTTCATAGTTCTGTTTTTCTATTCGAGATTCATACCCGGGAATCGTAAAAAAAGCACTTGAAAAACAACTTTTCACAGGCATCAACTCGTATTAACCACCGTTTTATCAAAATCAGCTTTCTAACAAATCACTAATCAAACAGTGTGCTGATTCGTTTTCGCAGATTTTCAAGATATATCATGTAATCTCTGTTTTTTTCGGCAAATTTAAGCGTATCTTCCCAGTGAGATTCCATAACTTCTCTTCTACCTGAGCATATTGTCATAATATCATAGCCTGAGTCTCGGAACAATTGGTTTTTATCTTCTCGAGAATAGTTGTCAAGAGCCCCCATCTCAATATCATCTGATATGCTTATTCCCGAAAAACCCATATCTTTTCTGAGTATTCTGTTCCAAATCCGAGACATGGAAACAGGTAAACTATCGACTTTCGGACAAAGCAAATGAGCAGGCATGATAAAATCGACATATTTATGAAGTTTTATGAAAGGCAGCATATCTTCACTGTATATTACCTCTAAAGACTTTTCTATTACGGGAAGTTCTTCATGACTGTCAATTGTAGTTGCACCGTGCCCGGGAAAATGTTTTATCAAGCTTTGAATGCCCGCTTTTCTGGCTGCTCTTATAAATGTTTTTGCTTTTTCAACAACAACTTCAGGATCTGACGAAAAACTTCTGTCCCCGACTATTGTATTGTCATTTCCACTTCTCAAATCAACCACAGGAGCAAAATTAATATTTATACCGCAGTTTTTTAAAACCTCAGAAAGGTATAAAACTTTTTCTTCAAAACTTTGCTCGTCCATAGTCGAAAGTTTCGCAGCTGAAGGCAGAGAGTAATCTCCCTGTGGTAATCTTTTTACTCTCCCACCCTCTTCATCAATAGACATAACAGTTTTAAATTCGGAAAGTTTTTTTAGTGAAGATACAATAGATTTCAAAGATCTGAGTGTCTCTATGTTTCGTCTGAAAAAAACATATCCGGCAGGATTGGTTTTACGGAAAAAATTGATCTCGTTTTTTGACATAACCGCAGATTCAAGAGAGAATATAAAAGTCGCACCTGCCGCCTGTTTTAGTCTTTTAAGTTTTCCAGACATTTTAATTTATACTCCAGTTTTCTGAAAGCTTTTCCTCTGTGGCTGATATTGTGTTTTTCAGCATAAGATATCTCCGCTGCTGTTTTTTTATAAGATTTGGGAATAAATACAGGATCATAACCAAAACCGTTCTCACCCTTTTCCTCAAAACCTATAACTCCTTCACATCGGCCCTGAACCATAACAGCTGTAAAATCCGGATAGAGCATAATAGCCGAACATACAAAAAAAGCACGCCTATCTGAAATGTTTTTCATGTTTTTCAAAAGCTTCTTACGGTTTTTCTTGTCATCCGCATCTTTCCCGGCATAGCGTGCAGAAAAAACTCCCGGCTCTCCTCCGAGAACAGGAACAACAATTCCCGAATCATCCGCAAGAACCGGAAACTCAACTCCGTTTTGAATAACCTCCTCCGCTTTTATCAAAGCATTGCCGGAAAAAGAATCCGCTTTTTCAACGGGAGAAAACTTCTCCATAAAATCGTATACAGAAACAATTTCAAAATCTCTGAATATTTGAGAAGCCTCCCTTATTTTATGAGAATTACCTGTGGCAAAAACAACTTTTTTCTTCATAACTTTTTCACACAAAAATAGTTGATATCGCAACCTTCTTTTATTTTTCTTTTTTCCCATTTGGTTTTTATAGGTCTGTCCTCTGAAGTAAGAGATTTTTTTTCAAAAAGCGGTGAAAGCTCCTTAATCTGTTCTTTTATAAAAAAAGCATAATCGTTGTGATCTGTGGCTATTTGTATGACACCGAATTTTTTCAATCTGTTGTAAAGCACAAGTAAAAAATCAGCACTGAGCAGACGATTCTCCCGATGACGCTTTTTCGGCCAGGGGTCTGGAAAATAGAAATGAAAAACATCAACACTGTTTAAAGGTATTAGCTCTCTTACAACAGCATAGGCATCATAGTTAATTATCTTAACATTGTTTTGCTGAAGTTTTCGTTCAAGGTTAACCTGTCCTCGACGAAAATATTTTAATTTTTTTTCAATGCCGAGCAAAGCGGTTTTTGGATTTGCATTGGCGTATTCACGCAGAAAGTGAGCGTTGGAAAAACCGACTTCCACTTCAAACACTTTATATCTGTCTCCAAAAACTTCATGGAGATACAGAGGATTGTCAGCTATTTTCTCCAAAGGAAGCAACATATTGTTCATTTTCATTTTTCACTGTAAATAAGAATATCCGGTTCATTTCTGTATTTTTCGTCCATATCCAGTCCATACCCTACAACAAATTCATCCGGAATACTAAATCCGGTAAAATCTATTTTGACCTTTCCTCTGTTTACATCCGGCTTCTCAAGAAGAGAACACAAAGATACAGATGCCGCTCCAGATGATTCCATCTTTTTTTTCAAAAAAGAGATGGTAAGACCAGTGTCAACAATATCTTCAATTATAAGTATATGTTTGTTTTTAAACCCGTCCATTCTTTTATCTTCTGCTCTTATTTTACCGGAAGATTCAGTTCCACTGTAGCTTGAGAGTCTCAAAAAGTCAACGGTAAGTCTGTTACTGGAGATGTTCCGCACAAGATCCGAGGCAAAAATAAAACTACCTTTTAATATTACCAGTACCGTAAAAGGAGTATCGGCATAATGTTCTGATATCTTTTTCCCCAGTTCTTCAACTTTCCGCTGTATTTTTTCCCGTGATATGAGAACTTTCATATATTTCAATCCCCTTCAGAGTTTTCCTTTTTTATCCGGTCTATCTCTTTTTGAAATTTTTCTATCTCTTTTTGTTCAAGCTTCAGTGATTTGTCTGAAATTGCCTCTTCAAAAGCTTTCACCGCTTCATCGTAACGCTTCAACTCTTCAAGAACAGCAACCTTCAGCTCTATTCTTCTTATGTTTTTTTCAAGCAGAATTGACTTTTCTATTTCTGCAAGAGCATCTGAAAAACGATCCGAATAGTAACATGCCAATGCCATGTTATTTCTTATGGCTGCTTCAACGGAAATATTTTTTCTGTCTGTATCCTCCAGTTTTGCCAACGCTGCCTCATAAATTTCAAATGCTTTATCAGGGTCTCCATCCTTCAGAGTGCTGTTAGCCAATTCGTTAAGCTCTTTGAAAGATTTTCCATAAAAAGGTGAAAAAGGTTCTTCGTCGAGAGTTTCACTCTCCACAACATCATTTTTTTTCAACTCTTCACCAGCTTTTGCATATCTGAAATAATAAAATGCCGCTACTATTATTATACCTGCTGCAACTATTATGGCAAAAAGCAGTGTGTTTGTTCGGGGGTCCTCAACCGCATCCTTCACAACGCTGTCAACCGCGTCTATATCTTCCTGGTCCAGCTCACTTTCTTCATCCCCATCCAGATTATCTTCATTCTCAACAGATTCAATAAGCTTACTGAGAGATTCATCTTCTATATTTTCCGCTTTTTTCTCCTTATGGTTGTTTTTATCTGCTTCTTCCACTGATTCATCTTCATTTTCGCCATTTTTTGTTTCTTCAGTATCTGCATCGCTGCCTTGTACTGTTTTCGTTTCTGTTATCTGTTCTTCATTGTCTTCTTCGGATCTCTTTTCAATAAAGGCGTTGTCATCACCAGTCCCCGGCATATCCGGAGGTGGAGCAACATCTTCAAAATTATTTTCCAGAATCTCTTCATTATCTTCAGAAGATTTATTATCCAGCCAATTCGGAAGATCTATATCCGGCATATTTTCCGTTTTTTCTCTGTTTTCTGTAAGAACTCCCATTGAAATAAGTTTAGAAATATACTCAACAGCTTTATCTTTTTTCGCATCGCTTTCCTCAATCAGAGATTCCACCGTTTTACCCTCTTCGGAAGCAGGTTTTATTATAGCACCTATATCATCCGGCATTTTAGGAAGATTTTCAAAGAACTCAGAAAAATCAATATAAAGTTTTGTATCCGATGGAGGAAGGTTGCCTAGTCCTGAAGTATAACTATCCAGCCATTCAGTAGCTTCAAGCAGAACTGTATCCAAAGTTTCATTCATATTATTCTCGTCGGTTTCCTCATCATATTGAAGTTTAAAAGTTCCGCTCATAACAGAAAGAAGTGCGAAAAGACCTTTTTTTCCGGTTAGTTTACGAGAAGATTCTGAAACCGATATATTATAAAGAGAGTTATTTTTGAAAAATATATCCCCGCTTACATTTCTGCTGTCGGCATTTATTGTAATTTTACCTTTTTTTCCGTTTTCGTTTACAATATTCAGCAAATCAAGAAGAGTTATATTCATAAGTCTTCCGTCAAAACTTTTTTTTGATTCTCCCGAAGTAACAATGGAGTTGAATTCCTGCTCACTGAAGATATCTTTTATGCGATTTATTAAAACTTTTATGAGTATGGGTTTTGTAAAATAACCTTCCGCACCCATTTCATGTGCCAGAATTTTATCTTCAACTTTTCTTGAACTTGATAAAAACATGAAAGGTATTTCAGAAAGTTCGGGATTGACTTTTACCCTTTTCAGAAAATCCACTCCCGACTGCTCCGGAAGATCCATTTCGGAAACAATCAGATCCGGCATAAACTTCTTCAAAATATGGATGGAGTTTATGGTGCTTTCAAGACATTTCACCTCAAAGCCTTCAGAGCTGAGTTTGTATTTTAAAAGTGATGTCACCTGTTTGTCAGCATCCACCAAGAGTATCTTTCTCAAAAAATCCTCCGTCAATTCATTGACAGCGTTTTAGTTAAAAAAACTTCATTGCCTTTATCATTATATTTAAACTCGTCAAAAGCCGTGTCCATTATTTTCATCCCTCTTCCGTTCACTCCGCGATAAAGCTCCTGGTTTTTTATTTTTTCATACGCACTCACCCAGTCAAAACCGTCACCTTCATCTTTAATTCTGAAACACACAGATTTTTTTGTAAGTTTGTAAGATACAAAAACTTTTCTCCGGGAATATGGAAGTTCTCCAGCTCTTTTTTTAAGGGAAGTTTCATATTTTTCATTTTCTATAAGCTTTTTTTTCATTTCAAAATCTATACCGAGATTACCGTGTTCTATGGCATTATATATGGCTTCATAAAGAGCTACTTCAAGCTGCATGCAGTACGAAACAAAAGGCTTTACAGAATCTATCAGCATTGAAACCATGTCCGGAACCAGACGAATATTGTTGTCCATATAAAAAGATTTTTCTTCTCTCAGCATGCCAAAAGGTGTGTGTCTTCCTTGTCCGGTTTCATAGATTTTTTCACTTCTTATCTTTTCACAAACTGAAAACAGCGATCTTGGAAAATCTTTTGCCCTGATGATATCTCTGATTCCGGACCTGAAAAGCTCTATGACCTCATCTGAATTCCTGGAGTCACTTACAAGAACAACATGTCTCCGTTTCAAAAGAACACCGAAAGAACTGCGAACAGACTCATATTCATTGTTTGAACAAACAACTATTATATCTGCACTAACCAACTCATCTTCCGAAAGTTCTTTGAACGAAACAACTCTCAATTTGAATCTGTTGCAATTATCATTGATACTCCTGA
>JAWOGE010000104.1:0-13699 GCA_046497165.1 bacterium
CGCAGTATACATGCGAAGAGTTCCATAAGGAGACAGTTGCAAAAACCATACGCGGAACGAAAGTGTCGTTTATTCATGACAGTATCTGGAATGTCAGTGCGGATGCGTATTATTTCTGGGATTACAGAGATATAGAACTTACAAAATATGCTGACCTCCTTTTCCCGAATGTGAACAGCGTCGTATTTGAACGAAGGGGGTTTTATCTGTCTGGTGCCCGTACCGACAGACAGTATGTCGACTGTGAAAAAATCCTGCTTGATGCAAGAAAACACCGGAGAAAAACTATCGCATTCACCCCCGGTATCGGTGAAAAAAAAATACTGGAGAAGATAGAAAAAGGGAACATTGATTATCCGGATAACATTTATTTCTGCCATCTTGATAAAGATGATTATTCATATTACAGATGTTCTATCAGAGAGTAACACAGCTTGTCGTCACCGGTAATTATAGTTGTCGTTGGACAGTTACAGCTGGAAACTGCTATCGTATCGACTGGGTTGTTATTGCTCTGCTACAGGAAGTCATTACGCTATACGGGCATCCTGAAGAAGTGACCCTGCGGAGTGATAACGGAAGTCAGTTCATTTCGCATAAGTTAAAGGAGTATGTTGGAGAAGCCGGAATTCTTCATGAATTCTGTCATGTTGCCACGCCGCAACAGAACGGCCATGTGGAATGTTTTCACAGTATAGTACAGCGGTTTATCAACAAGTGGGAACCATTTGAAACATTGTGTTAAAGTTCGATGTCGATAACTACAGACTCGAAGAAGCAACTAAAAAAGAGAAGCGAAAAAAATAAAAAAGCTAAAAATTTGTTCTTTGATTTATGATATGTTTTTAAGCAACTTCAACCGGTAAAAATAATTGTCGTTGAGGGGAAAAGTAATTGTCGCTTGACAATCTTTAGTGACTTGTAGTGCTTTATGCGAAACTTGGGTTAGTAAACAAGCGGTATCACTCGTTTTCTTTTTGACGGATAATCAGGGAATTTTTTACGATACCATTTGAAGTGAGCGTTTGCTCTGGGAACAAGATTGGCGACAGTGAAAATAAAAAACGCCAACCCCGGAAGCGACCATGTCATAAGTGCCCATCCGCCCCATTCAACTATCTCACCGAAATAATTGGGACTCGCAACAAATTTGTGCATCCCTTTAAAAGGTATCTGATATTTTTCAGGTTCACTTTTTTTCATTTTCTGAATAATTCTGTCTGAATGTATGTTTATGAAAAACCCTGCGAGAAAAACTATACTTCCTGCAATAAATTGTGGAGAATAAAACCAGGAAACTGTATAGGCTGCACGGTGAAAAACATAGTATCCGTTTATAAAACCGTTCATACTGTTGAATAAAAATGAAAATAATACAATGGTAAAAGGAACTTTTCGAGAACTTTTAATGAGAAACGGATATACAAAAGTTCTGTACAGATAATGAATCTGCCAGAAAACAAGAAAAATCACAGTCGCAAAATGTATGGAGCCTGTGAAAAAAAGAACAAACATGACAAAAGGAGCCGGGATCTCCATAAAAAGCCATGCTTTCCCGGGGCTTATCAACGGTCCCCAGCCTGAACGCAGATGGCGTCCGTATGGAGCGTTTATGAAATAAAGAAGTATGAATGTCATTACGGCAAAAGCAAACTGACAAAACAGAAGGACTGTGTAACCTGTTTCTATCATAAATCACTCCTTTTTCAAAGACTTATTAGAAAACGATTCTAATTCATATACAAATCTTCTGTCAGGCCGAATCAGAAAAACATGAACTCTAGCTTTGACTTTTCCTTTTTTCAGAGCGGGGATATTTTCCGGCAAATCTTCGAAGAAATATTTTATATAAAACTCTTTTACAGCCCAGTGCATCTTTGAAGCCACCCCCTCCTGCAGCAAAAGTCTTTCATCTTCCTGTGTTATGTATATATTTCCGGAAAAATACCTGAATCCCTTTTTCAAAGGATCTACTGAAAAATGATAACAGTCTTCCCCTTCAACGGTTTTTTCCCCTCTATATACAAGTTTATAGTTTTTTTTTCCTTTCGGGCCGAACACCGGATAAAAAGGAGCAGTTTCTTCACTGTTGTATGAATCAGGAGATTTTTTTTCACCGTCAACAATATAAGAAAGCACATTGACATCAGGTGGCTTGTAAAAATAGTTTTTTCTCATCAGAACTGTTTTTTCCGTATAAAGAAGTTTATCAGTATCAGGATCGTAAGCCTTTGTTTCAACACGACGCCTGGAAAGAACTCCACTGTATTTTTCATAAGCCGGAGCGTACTTGCTGTAAAGACGATCTATCAGTTTCGACGGTGAAAAATTACTTTTTTCCTCAGCAGAAGCTGTAATAAAAAAAATTATTATACAAAACAAAGCACAGCTTTTCATTTTTTCAAAGGTATCGGTTTTATTTCGGTGTTTTTAAACTCTATCTCCAGAATGCGTCTGTACAATCTGAAAACTGAGATGTTGACCCGGATTTTACCGGAGGTGAAGTGATAAAAATCCCCGAAATCCTTTGACCACATTTCAACAGACAAATCTTTACAGCCAAAACGCTTTTTTCCACTTTCACCCTTTGTCAGAATAAGCTCAAGATTATCGGTGGTCACCCAGATATGTCCCTTGAAATGGGTTGTCTCCGGATTTTTAGGGTCCACAAGAATGCGGTAACATTCACGACCTTTTATGGTATCTATGCCTTCAACTTTTCTCGCATATTCTTTGTGCCCATTTTTGTCAAAAACAGGGATCCCCGGCTTATCCTCGTGGCTTGAAAAATCATCGGGGTCTTTTTTCTTTCCGTCAACAGCATAAGATACGGTGTCATACTCAAGATTTTTATAAAAATAATCCCGGCGTTTATAAACAATATCTTCTGTTTTTAAAAGCTCTTCAGAGCCTACTTTTTTCCACTTCTGCGTTTCTTTGCGTACACTTTCCACACCCGCATATTTTTTGTACATTCTGGAATATTTGTCTGTGATTTTTTTTATTATTTCTCTGGACTGTTTTTCTGTTATATTTTCAGAAACATCGGAAGATTTGGAAGAGTTCCCTAAAATCATTCCTGATGAAAAAAACAACAGAAAAATTAAGAAAAAAAGACGAAACATAACACCTCCCTGAAGAAGTCTTAACAAATTCAGGATATCAGGATATATTTAAAAATAGAAAAAATAAAGTTTTTACACTCAAGTTTCCCACATCAGAAAAACCAGCAACTTGGGCCACTGACAGCTTCACAAATGTTTGTAAACACCGGCATTGAAAAATCACAAGTGATTTTTCAATGAGAGAATCAAACGATGTTGAAGAAAAAGAGAAATAAAACCTGAATCGTTCGATTCTGATTTAGAAAACATGGGAAAGAGTTATGCTTTATCCGGTTTTCCCGAACTGGGAGATTCGGTCTTTTTTGTTATGGTAAAGATGTAGAATAAAAAAGAAAACATTACAAACAATATGCCGAAAAAGCCCATAATTAACAAGTCCTTCATTGATACCTCCACTCAAAATCCATCAAATCAGCATCTGTTATGTACACTTTGTAAGCTCCTGTTATTAAAAAATTATAAAAAAATATTTAAAAATCTAACACAACGCCATTTAATGGAAAAAAATTTCTTTGTCAAGTATCGTTATAAATCTTTACCTATGATGTTTTTTCGGTTAAACTCCCGGAGCTCATAAATCGCTGGATTATCATATTATGCAACAACAGAAAAAAGCTAAACTGACAAGAGGAAATATCTGGAAATCTTTTATTCAGCTTTCCATACCAATGATATTCGGTATGCTGAGCATGGGAATGTTCAATCTTGCAGACACTTTTTTTGTCGGAAAACTCGGAACCGAGCAATTGTCCGCCCTCTCTTTTATTTTTCCTGTGGTTCTCATAGTCAACAGTGTGGCTCTCGGCATAGGAATAGGAACTTCGGTTCTTGTTTCTATAGCTGAGGGCGGCGGCAACCGTGAAGAGGTCCGGCGTCTGAGCATTCACTCTCTTGTTCTCGGTTTAATCGTCACTGTTGTTGTTGCCGTTTTCGGGGAGCTGACCATATCCCCTCTTTTTTCGGCACTGGGTGCTTCCGGAGAAGTACTGAACCATATTCACGATTACATGTTTTTCTGGTATCCGGGAGTTATTGCGGTTGTGATTCCCATGGTAATCAACAATATTCTACGGGCCATCGGAAACAGCTTCCTTCCCGGCATGGTCATGTTTATTTCCATGCTGATAAATATCATCCTCGATCCTCTTTTGATTTTTGGTTTAGGACCTTTTCCTGAAATGGGCATATCAGGTGCCGCCATAGCAACTGTTTTTGCCAGAAGCATCGCTGCTGTCACAGCAATTTACGCACTTCACAAATTCATCAACCTTTTTTCCTCAGGTAAACAAATTTTCAGAGGGATCTGTGGATCATGGAAAAAAATTGTTCACATAGGTGCTCCGAACGGATTTATAAAAATGATCCATCCCATCGCCATAGCTGTTATCACCCGTCAACTTTCCCCTTATGGAGTTGATGTCGTAGCCGGATTCGGCGTTGGAACGAGAATAGAGTTCTTTGCTCTCGCTTTAATGGCGGCCATCGCCTCCATAACAGGTCCTTTTATAGGTCAAAACATCGGGGCACATGAAAAAAATCGCGTTTTTAAAGGAATGATGGTTTCAAAAACTTACGCTCTTACAGCAGGAGGTATAATCGCCTTGTTATTGTTTGTTTTTTCAGAAAACATAGCTGCCGTTTTCAACGATGATTATATTGTAAACGCAACTACGGTACTTTACATTTCGATTCTTCCGGTGTCTTACGGAATGCAGGGCGTAATGCGTATCTGTTCATCGGTTCTGAATGTCATAAAAAAACCGTTCACAGCAGCATCCATCGTTCTTGTTCATATACTTGTTTTTTATCTGCCTCTTGCATTTCTGGGGGAATATTTTCTGGGTGTCACAGGACTTTTTCTTGCTCTATCAACAGCCTCTGTAATTACAGCTGTCCTGTCACACACAATCAGCAATCATTTTGTTGCCAAAAAGTTTTCAGACTGATTCCGCCGTATGTTTTTTTTCAGCAATTCCCATGAATGCAACAGCAACCACTCTGCCGATTATTATAACCGCACCTCTCATCAGAACCATTGCAACCATAACAGATATGGTTCTGAAAGAATACATCAAAGTTCTGGTTGGCACAACCACAGCGGTCATCGCACCGGAAGGAATTATGTAAAGAAGCTCAAAAGGTATTTTGAACCCTAAAATCTCAACCTTTCTGACACTGTCCAGACAATACAGTGCAAGATAAGAGATATCCCTGTGGCAAAAAGTGTCCCTCCGACCGTAGAATAAACCAGATATTCCATTCCTTCAAGTTCAGGCCCTTGAGGACAGTAGAGAAAATACTTTACCGAAACCCCTGTAATTACATAGAATATAAAATATCCGAAACAAAGCTCCATGAGATGTGCAGTACTTCCCTGTTTGGCTCCGAACATAGTAAATCTCCTTACAATGCAATCTAAGTATCCGGTATTATAATAAAACCTGACGACATCTTTGGGTTTTCAAAAATTTTGAAATCAGCTTTCATGTGCGGTGTTTTTGTGAATCTGTTGCTGTTTTGCATGTGCGAAACTTGAGTTTTAAACACAGCTTCCCGGAATGAAATTTACATATGCTGTTGCAAAAACATGTAATAGTGCTACAATTAACGATGTGTTTTTAACATGAAAGGAATATCATGAACCATCGTTACATTCTCGGAATATCGGCTTTCTATCATGATTCAGCTGCAGTAATTATTCACAACGGACATATATCAGGAGCTGTTCAGGAGGAAAGATTCACCCGTCTGAAACAGGATGCGTCTTTTCCATCAAACTCAGTAAAATACTGTCTTTATGAGTCTGGAATAAAACTTTCCGAAATAGATGCTGTTGTGTTTTACGACAAACCTTTTTTGAAATTCGAAAGAATTCTTGAAAATTACTATCTGAATGCTCCGAGAGGCTTGCATTCTTTTGTCAATTTTGCCCCTGTATGGCTAAAGGAGAAACTTTTTTTGCGTTCCGTACTTGAAAAAGAGCTGAGAGAGATAGACAACTCATTTTCTTCCGACAAAACAGAAATTCTTTTTCCCGAGCACCATCTCAGCCATGCCGCAAGTGCATTTTTTCCTTCCCCTTTTTCCGAAGCAGCCATTCTCACCATTGACGGAGTAGGAGAATGGGCGACATCCACTATCATGTGCGGAAAGGGGAACTCAATAACCGGTCTTCGAGAACTGCACTTTCCTGATTCTGTAGGTCTTCTCTACTCAGCTTTTACATATTTCCTCGGCTTCAGAGTGAACTCAGGAGAGTACAAACTCATGGGACTTGCACCCTACGGCAATCCTGATTCTGAACAAACCGCTCAATTCAGGGATATAATTCGTAAAAAACTTGTGGATATCAAAAAAGATGGCTCCATAAAGCTGAACTCCTCTTTTTTCACATACGCTACAGGAATGAAAATGATAAACAGCAAAAAATGGGAACAAATTTTCGGGATAAATGCAAGAAAACCATCGGATCCCATTGATCAATCCCATTCAAATCTTGCCATGGCCATACAGGATATCACCGAAGAGATTGTTTTTTCCATGGCTGAAACCGCTAAAAAAATAACCGGTTCGAAAAATTTATGTATGGCCGGTGGAGTTGCCTTAAACTGTGTTGCCAATGGCCGTCTGCTCAAAAGCGACATATTCGAAAAAATATGGATACAACCAGCCGCCGGAGATGCAGGAGGAGCTCTCGGAGCAGCTCTTGCCGCTCATCATATGTTTTTTAATGACGAACGCACTCCAAAAACCCCGGATGGAATGCAGGGAAGCTACCTCGGACCGTCTTTCAAAAACAAACATCTGAATGCCCTTGAAAAAAAATTCGATGCCAAAGCTTGTGAATATTCCGATTTTTCTGAACTCTGCAAAAAAACCGCCGAACTTCTTGACTCCGGAAATGTGGTAGGCTGGTTCCAGGGACGCATGGAATGGGGCCCCAGAGCTCTCGGCAACAGAAGTATTCTGGCCGATGCCCGCAACAGAGATATGCAGAAAAAACTGAACCTGAAAATAAAATACAGAGAAGGATTCAGGCCTTTCGCTCCTTCTGTCCTCGACACTGATAAGAAAAAATTCTTTGATATAAAAGAGAGCTCCCCTTATATGCTTTTTGTGGCCGATGTTCTTGAAAATCGACAGGAAAAACTTGTTGACAACTACCACGAACTTCCGTGGAAAGAAAAACTTTATTTTATGAGAAGTGACATCCCTGCAGTAACTCACCTTGATTTTTCAGCGAGAATTCAAACCGTACACAGAGAAACCAATCCCCGTTACTGGGAACTTATAAACGCCTTTAAAAAGCGGACAAATTACGGCATCGTCATAAATACGAGTTTCAATGTAAGAGGAGAGCCCATCGTCAGAACACCTGAAGATGCTTATCGATGCTTCATGCGTACAGAAATGGACTATCTTGTAATCAACAACAGACTTTATTCAAAAAAAGAACAATCCGGGTTAAAAAACCTTGAACGATTTGAAGAGAAATTTCGTCCGGACTGATAATAAACTCAGAATCGAACGATTCAGGGTTTATTTAGTTTTCAAGATTTTTGCAATCGGCTTCATATACATTATTATTGTAAATCCGCCTTTATTTTGCATGTGCGAAAAATGAGTAAGAAATTCGAATTTTTATTTTATGACAATATGTTTTCTTTCTTTTCTTTCGCGGCGTTTCTTTATGTTTTTGCGACGCCTGCGTTCAGCTTCCTCTTTTTTGAGTTTTTTCATTACACTGGGCGGCTCATAATGACGCCTTTTTTTCATCTCTTTGTAAAGACCTTCCATTGCCATCTTCTTTTTAAGAACTTTAATGGCCCTTTCAAGCCCTCTGTCATCAACCGTAACTTCAATGGGTCCCAGCTCTTTTTTCCTTTTCATACAAACCTCACTGTATTAAAAACCTAAAAACCGTCATCATTCTACGGAACAAGACAACATCGTCAAGTAAAAAAGCTCGCAAAAATACTATTTCCCATAAAAAACAGATATTTTTAAACAAAACAAACCATCTCCGGTCAATTTTTTTTATTGATAAACGACGAAACTTTCCGTGAAATTTCGTATACGGAATATGGTTTGTCTATTAATGCTGTATTTGGGTTGTCCATAATTTTGTGTATTCTTGAGTCACCCGGTTTGCCTGAACTTATGAGAATTTTAATATCATTTTTTATTTTTCGGATTTTTTCAAAAACCGCATCACCGGACAACACCGGAAGCGACATACTCATAATTACAAGATCAAAAGAATCAGGCGACTTTTCAAAAGCTTCAATTGCTTCCACAGGTTGACCTACGGCAGTCACAGTGTAGCCGCATGTGTTCAGCATTCGTTTTGCCGTATGCAGTAAATTAAAATCATTTTCAAGCAATAAAATTTTTCCGCTCCCCTTTTCTACTATTTTTTCCGGAGATTTTTTATCAATTTCCACTTTTGTTTCCAACCGGGGAAACATCAAAGTGAAAACACTTCCTTTGCCGGGTACACTTCTGAGAGATATATGCCCTCCGCATTGTTTTACTATGGAGTAGACCATGGTAAGTCCCAGACCTGTTCCCTTTTTCTTTTTGAGCGTAAAAAAAGGATCAAATATTTTTTCACGGAGACCTGCTTCTATTCCAACACCGTTGTCTTCTATGCTTATGCACCAATATTTTTTATTGTTTCTTTCTTCTGGAAATATCTTTATAAAAACATTTCCCCCATAAGGTTCACCCTCTTTACGCATAATGGTTACAGCGTGAATTGCATTCATTATAAGATTAAGAAAAACCTGCTCCAAAAGAACAGGATCACCCTTTACAAAAGATATACCGCTGAAATATTCCACATCGATATCAACAGATTTGTCAACAGAATCGGTCACCAGTTTCAAAACCTGCTTTACGGACATATTCAAATCTATTTCTGTGTTTCCTGACCTTTTTTTACGAGATATGGACATGAGCTGCCTGACCAGACGAGCAGAATTTTCAGCTGATATCCCTATGACATCAATCCTTTTTTCAAGCTCTTTTTTACTCAGATCACCCTGTTCGGACGCATGCTTAAGAAGAGACACAGAACCGGTTATTATATTTAAATTATTATTAAAATCATGGGCTATACCGTCAGCCAGAGTTCCAAGTGTCTCCATCTTTTGTGCAACTTCAAGTTGTTTTTGCAAATTGTGATGTTCAGTAACATCAATAACTACCATACGATAACCGACGACTTTTTCTTTATGTGTTATTTCAGACATATATATATCTACGGGGATATCTTCTTTTTCATTTTCACTTCTGAGTATAAAATCCTCTTTCAGCATTTTCCGGGGGTTGAGAACATCTTCCGGATGAAGATTATCTGATTTGCTGATATTCTCTATTCTTCCAAAAAGATTTTTCTCATCTCTGTTTATGTTCAATTTAATTGCAAAACGGTTTGCATAGAGAACTCTCCCTTCAACATCCGTTTCAACCACAGCAAGAGGTAGCATCTCCGACAGATTACGGAAGCGTTTTACAGCTGATTTCATATTAAAACGAGCACTTTTAATTTGTGAGACCATAGAGTTGAAAGAAGACGAAAGCTCTCCAAGTTCGTCCTTTCTGTAAACAGGAACTTTTTGAGAATAGTCGCCCTCTGCTATTTTTTGCGTAGCCTTTTTCAGTTTTTCCACAGGCTCCGTTATTGTTCCGGCAAATATAAACCCGAAAAGAACCGCAAACAAAAAAAGAAGAAGAGAAAATAAGAACACAAAAATAAATTCAGGCTTGAACATTTTTACAATTACCATGCTTTCTTCAGCAAAAATAAGTTTCCAATCCTCCATTCCGGCAATTTTGAACTTCGGACCAACAGGATAAAATGTTCCTGTAAACTCTTTGTTTTCCATTGAAAAATTCAGATGTCTGTCTTTTCCACCAAGTTTTTCAACAAAAGTTTCGGGAATCTTGTTAAAAAGCTTTTCCGTATCACTGTGAGCAATTATTCTTCCAACACCGTCAACCATTAAAGCACGGCCACTTTTCCCCATTTCAGCATTGGAAACTATTTCGTTTATAAGAGACATGTGAAGCTGTGCCGCTACTACCGCTTCTACGACATCTCCTTTATAAACCGGAACAGCTATACTTGTCACAGCTTCACCATTTCCGTTCTTTTTGAAAACAGGCGGATTGAGTGCTTTTTCTCCCTTCAGAGCTTTAAGATAATTGCGTTTGTAATTCCAGTCACCGATAAAATTATAATCTGAAGAGAGAAGGACATTTCCCTCTGTGTCTATGATTGTTATGTCGTTGAACATCCCTGTCATATTTTTGTAATGCTTCAATTTTTCTTCTGAAAATCTATCTTTACTGTCCGCATAATACTTTGCTATAAAATCTATGTGTCCGAAACTTTTATCCATAAGAAGTTCAACATTTTTATAAACCTGCTCTGAAATGTTTTCAAAAGTGTCAGCTGTCCTTTTCTGCAGATTTTTCCATGAAAAATAAAGTGCCGTGGAAGCAACAATTGACACTGAGATGAAAAGAATAACCGTTATGTATGTTATAAGCTTATTTTTAAGGCTTATATTATTTTTCTCCCCGCTTCATAAATGAAAATATTTTTTTATAATCCTTTCGTAACCTTTCCTCAGTTACAGATAATACCCCGCGGGAATTTACTTTTTCCATAAAATCTTCACCGCCGTATGAAAATGGTGTTTCTTCTCCCGGATCTATCCCCGGTTTATATTTATATCTTTCCGCACTCATTTTCATAATATTCTTCCGCATCATGAACGAAAGAAATTCATAAACAGCTTCCTTATCGGAACAACCTTTCAAAATCCCAAACGAATCAAGCCAAATGTTGAAGGGGCCGTCAGGGATAATAAATTTCAAATTTTTTTTCTCTTCATAACGATAAAGAAGATCGCCGCTGTAAGCCTGTGCTATCCATTTCTCACCGGACATAACCCTTTCTATGCTGTCCCAGACATCATCAAATTCCACTCCGTTGGCAACAAGTTTTTCCGCTGTTGACTGAAGCACGGGTATGTCATCTTGCCCACTGTTACTAATGTCCCGCCCGCTTAAGAAGTAAAGCATGTTTATAACTTCACGGTTGTCATCAAGTAAAAGCACCCGGTTGCGAAGGGCACTGTCAAGAATAACTTTTCTTTCCAAAGCTTTTTCAGGATCTATAAAATCGGTGTTGACAACAAATCCCACCGCTCCCCACAGATATGGAACAGCGTGGGAAATATGCTCTCTGAAAAGAGAAACAACATTTTCAAGTTCAGGTAGTCGTTCTTTTTTCAATGGAAGAATCAGCCCCCTTTTTTTGAGGATACTTACATAATCTATATCCAGAACCATCAGATCGTATTTCCCCGGGTTGGATTGAATCATGGAAAGTCCCATATCCAGCGTATCAAACTCTATAAGTTTTACGGATATTCCCGTTTCTTTTCTGAAAACATCCAATATATCCGGATGGGTGTAATCTTTCCAGCTTAAAAGAACTATCTCTCTTTTTTTTTGTGATGAGTCTTGTGAAAAAGATTTTTCCGATTTTTTTAAATTAATAAAAATATAGACCAGAACAGCTGAAAACGCCATAAAAACAGTCGCAACAAGTAGCTTTTTCATATATCCTCATTTTTATATTCTGTTTTTATGATATCATTTCAAAATATTTTGTCAATTAAAAACAAATAAACAAGTTGTTTCTAATATCAACAAAAAGAGATAGACCTGAATCGGCCGCTATTTTTCATGTGCGAAACTTGAACCTGAAAAAATCGCCGATTAACCTAAGGGTGAACCTCAGATTTTGTGTAACTCTTCTGAATCAGAATTCTTTCCCATGTTTTCTAACTCAGAATCGAACGATTCAGGTTGAATAAAACATAAAAGAGTAGTTGACATGTTTTTTTAAAAAGAGTACACTTAAGGTGTAAAAAGAACAGAGTCATCAAATAAACGCGGAGGAATTCATGGCAACTCGGAAGAAAACAACAAAAAAGGATTTGTTCTCGGGAAAAATGAAAGAGGATTCGCTTTTTCATCATATCAAAAAAGTAAAGGATGGAAAAAGACAGTTTGAAAATGTTTTTCAATCCGTTACAAGAATGATTCTCGAAGGTGAGGATAAAATCAGAAAAGTGACGGTAAACGGAAGACCCACATATGATTTCAGTGTTTTCAGAAAAAAAGACAAGCATATAATCGGTCTTTATGACGAAATAAACAGTTTTGTCTCCTTTGTAAAAGATGCTGCTGAAGGCGGTTCTTCAAAGGAGATGGCTTATGTTCTTATAGGGGAACCCGGAAACGGAAAAACTTTTTTTGTTTCATATCTGAGCAATATCTATCGGGAGTTTATTGCACAGCCGGAAAATCGCCGTTATACTTTTCGATTTACAGGACTCGACAGACTGGATGGATATGGAAAAATAAAAACCATAGAATCCCAAACTTTTGAAGACCCCATGATACTTGCCATGAATGTTTATGAATCACATGAAGAGAACAAAAAACTTCTCGGCAGACTGGGAACTTCGGATCAAAAAATCAGAGAGCTGTACGGGAATTACCGAGCTCTTGGAGCATGTACAGGATACCTCTGGGACAAAATACGAGAATATGCTGACGGCGATTTGGAAAAAATGCTTGACTTTGTTAAAATTGTTCCCGTTCCTGTAAATGAATCACGCGGAAATCTCACGGGAAAATATGCGGCGAAAGACAAAATAACCTCATCGGCCGTAGACTTGCTGGGAGAGGAGTCAATTACCAGGCTTCTTCATATTTCAGACACTGACAATCCGTACCGTTTTGATCTGAGACGGGGAGCACTTGCCCGGGTTGCCGGAGGAGGAATTCACTTTGCAGATGAGATATTCAAAAACAAAAGAGATCTCGTACAGGTTTATCTCGGAGTCATACAGAACCGCACCATAGAAATGGAGGGGTTTAAATGGCCTCTGGATTCTCTGATAATAGCCACAAGCAATAATTCCGAATTTGCCAGATTCGTCGAAGAAAAAGAACAGGCTCCCATAGTTGACAGATGTCGCATAGCCTACATGTCACACAACACTGATTTCAAACTGCAGAAAGAGCTTACAGACTATGCCATAGGAGGCATGGGAAAAACCACTTTCACGGGAAGCACTCTTCACCAGGATCCCAATCTCAACTATGCTCTTTCAGTTTCTGTTATTCTTTCCAGACTTCCTCGCTCTGACAAGCTGACCCCCGTTGAAACGATGAAGCTGGCCGCAGGAGAAATAGCCGGTGAAAAAAGCATAAAAACACTTCGTGAAGTCATAGACGACCTCAACAGTGATTCCGATGTTACAAAAAGATTCGGTCAGAAGGGATTGGGGCATCGTAACCTCGGACGAACCATTCAGATTCTGCTTGAACTTTCAGGCACACAGGAAGGCAAGTGCATGTATGCCGGAGATGTTTTCACCGCACTCAAAAAAGTTATCCTCGATTATGTTCATGAACCGGATGAACGAAAAAAATATTTTGAAGACATAAAGATTGCCAAAGAACTTCACCGCAAAAATATAAAA
>JAWOGE010000116.1:0-12071 GCA_046497165.1 bacterium
GCGGAGTTGTTTTGTTTCTCTTTGTACCGGGGATATACAAAAGGCGAAAACAGAACACACAAAACAGAAACAGCTGGAACAGTGAAAACAGTCTTTACAAGAGGTGCGTGCCAAGGCGGAGGAGGTTCCGAATAAATTTCACCGAGATAATACATTAATATACCGTAGTGATTAAGGTGAAAAGAGATATAATTCATCATGCGCTGAACAGTGTCATACCACATCCACGGCCAGATCATAAAAAACACCGGCAGAGAAAATATCAACATGGAAACAAACTGAGAAGCTGTAAAAATTTTCCAGGGTTTTTTTAAAATAAAACCCCTGTTCACAAAACAGTAATGAAAAAGAACAGCCACAGCCATAAAGGGAGCATTGAGTTTGGACGCCAGTGCCAGTCCGAAAACCGGACCTGTCATCCAGGCCCATAATCGGGAATTAAATCCCCGCCAGTAGGCATATACAAAAATAAAAGAAAAAGCTCCCACAGTAAAATCAAGAGTTGCAACACGGGCATGAAAAAATACGCGGGGGAAAAATATAAAGAAAAGAGATGAAAAAATTGCGGCACGGAATGAAAATGCATGTTTTACAAAACTGAATATAAACAAAATAAGCAGTGAAGCGAGAATAGAAATCCCCACTCTGAAAGACACATGTTTTTTCATAAAACCTGAATGTTTGTGCAGCATATAACCGGAAGCCATTAAAAGCTTTGCCGCAGGAGGATGTTCATTGTTTTTACGCCAATGACGATCTATGAAAGATTTTTCAAAAAAATGAAAGCCGTCAAACCCTTTTTCAAAGTATTCAGCATAGCTTTCCGCAGCTTCAAAATAGAATCTTGCATCATCGGTTACAGCAACATGGTCACTTTGCCATGTGAGCATAAAAAGATAAAACAGTGCCATAAAAAAAGGTGTTGCTTTTATAACTGTTTTATAAAAAAATCGTTTTTTATCCATAAGGATTCTCTACGAGATAAATTACATCAAAATGAAAATGTCTTTTTCCGGATTTTTCTGATTTTATAACTATTTCAATGGGTGCGTCAGAAGAGAACCCTCTGAGCTCTTTTTTTTTCCACTTGTCTTCAACTTCTATTTTCATATTTTTATCGTTTTGAAAAACAGCTACTGAAACAGGAGCACCTCCTGAAAATCTTCCACTGTCGGAGATTCCTCCTTCAAAAAAAATTTTTTCAACAGGAAAAGAGACAGCAGGAACTGTAACGGAAAGTTGCTTTCCCCGATCCCCCACAGGATGAGCTGAGACAGCTTCTCTGTAAATTCCGCTGAATTTCTTACGGTTTATATAAACACGCTGCCAGACCTTAGGTCCTGTTACAAACATTCCATTTTCAAAAGAGACCTCTTTTTTTCTAAAAGATGAAGTAACTTTAAAAGAGGATATCATTGAGGAAGCAGAAATATTGAAATGTTCAAGGTTCTTTTTTACAAATCTTATAAGAGAACAACCGTCACTTTTCTTTTTAAGTACCGCCTGAATACCTTCTCTCTTTTTTATAATTTCAGGAACAGAGCCATTGCAGTTCAGGAAAAAAAAATGGTCTTTTGTTTCACTGAGTTCAATGGTTTTACCTCCGGCAGGGTATATGTTTAAATCGGAATGTTTCCACACAAAATGATCCAGAATCTGAGAGCCGAGAAAAACAGCCTCGCCGGGAAGTCCTTGGTTTCGAAGAGTTTCCTCAAAACTTGAAGGCATCTTTTCAGGAAGATCTTTAATACGATAAGTAAAAAAATTCACTGTAGCCCATATTGAAACAAAAACAATAAAAGCGGTGATTAAGTTGTAATGATTAAAATTTTTTTTCATTCAGGAAAAATAACTTTTTTATGGTCCATATAAGGTCTGAGTTCATGTGGAATATTCACTGAGCCGTCACTGTTCTGATGTGTTTCAAGAATAGCTACAATGCTTCTGTCAATTGCTAGTCCCGAACCATTGAGTGCATGGACAAAATTAGGTTTTCCACCCTCTTTTTTGAAACGGATATCAGCTCTTCTGGCCTGAAAATCGCCGGTGTTACTGCAACTTGATATCTCCCGGTATCTGTTCTGCCCCGGCAGCCAGACCTCTATATCGTATGTTTTTTTCGAAGCAAATCCTATATCTCCCGTACAAAGTTTAACAACCCTGTAATGCAACTCCAGTTTTTCCATTATTTTTTCCACTTGCGAAAGCATCTCCTGCAAAGCACGATCGGAATGTTCAGGTTCCGTAATCTGTACAAGCTCAACTTTGTTGAACTGATGAAGCCTTATGATTCCCCTGGTGTCTTTACCGTAACTTCCGGCTTCACGCCGAAAACACGGAGTATAAGCGACATAACGCCGGGGCAGTTCATCAGCGTCAAGTTTTTCATGGGCATGAATGGAAACAAGCGGAACTTCGGCAGTGGGGATAAGAAACATATCATCAGTTGTCTTGAACGCATCATCCTCAAATTTAGGAAGTTGACCTGATCGAGTCATGGTCTCACGGGAGACAAGCACCGGAGGAGCAATCTCCGCATACCCGGACTTCACATGCTCATCTATCATGAAATTCATGAGTGCACGCCCCATCCTTGCTATTTTTTTCATATAACAGGAAAATCGGGCACCACTCATTTTAGCTGCGTATTCAAATCCAAAAAGTTTTTCCACCATCTCAAAATGCTGTCTGGGGGTAAATGAGAAAACCGGCTTTTCCCCTTTCAAATACATCTCGATGTTGTTTTCTTCATTTTTTCCCACCGGAATATCATCATCCGGAATATTAGGGAGTTCGAGAATCAGCTCTTTTATTTTTGTCTCCCTTTTTTTTATTTCAGGGTCAAATGATTTCACTTTTTCAGAAAGTTCTTTGAGAGCATTTCTCATCTTTTTCTTTTCTTCTTCGCTACCCGATTTCATGACAAAAGCCATATCTTTTGAACGACTGTTCTGTTCAGTTCTGAGATGCTCGAATTCAGAAACCAGCTTTTTTCTTTCAGTGTTGAGATCTAACAGTCTGTCCACGATCTCTGTGTTTTTAAAATTACGGTTTTGAAGTTTTTTGATAACAAATTCACGATTTTTTTCAATTTTTCTGATATCAAGCATATTTCACATCCCGAGACAATTAAAAAACTCAACAATCATATTACGCAAACAGTGTTTTATCAAGAAAAAACTACATCAGATTTTTTCAAAAGAAAAGAGATATGGTACCGGAGGCCGGATTCGAACCGGCACAGAAGAAACCTTCCGCTGGATTTTGAATCCAGTGCGTCTACCAGTTTCGCCACTCCGGCAGATTGGGGTTATTCTAAATGGAAAAAATCTCTTGTCAATATAATTTCCGACTGTTAAAACCCGAACTGTCTGTTACTCAGAAAAGATATTGAAATAACAAAACATTATCCAAAAGGGATAAATGTCAGCTCATCGGCATGAAACTCAAGCACCCTTTTAAGATTTCCCTCTTCAAAGTCAGTTATTATCACTTTCCCACTCAATTCTCCCATTGGGATTTCTCCGCCAAGACCGTCATCTCTGTGCCAAACGGCACTGCTGTCACCCTTTTCAAGCAAAACTTCACAAGGGGTTTCTTCACTGCATTTGAGATTTTCAAAATCACTTCTCCAGAATTTAAACACAAGTTGATCTTTGCCCGAAACAAATACCGCAGAAAAAGTACTCTTCGTAAACTTTGCCTCAGTAGGATCATCAAATATGTGCTGACTCACCCCTTCATTTATAATCGCCTCACCCTCAAGAACAATCGGAGGCATTCCGCTGTCCCGGTATTCGTAAAAAACCGTGGAAGGACATTCTCCGTCGAAGTTCACATTAACTCCAAAACTGTGAGCTTCACACTCATTTCCGTAAGTTTTGTCATCACACCCGCAAACCGGACTGTAGACAGGGTTGCAGACAGTTTCCTTCAGAGAACAAACACCTTCTCCTTCACAGTCTCCTTCATCCTTTTTGCAAAAAGAGTCTTCATCACCGCACTCAGAATGCTCAAAGCAGGAAATAACCTCCCCATCATTCTGTTCATCGTAATCGGGAATTTCATCCTGAGATTCATCATGAAAATCATCTGAGTCGGCATCGGATTCTTCGTAAGAATCAACATCAGAATCCTCGTACACATCTTTCTCGTGGGGTTCGTCAACATCTTCTCCTGAATCACCGGTATTTCCCGTATTGCCATCATCACCGGTGTTCCCTGTGTCAGAATCATCATAGTCCGTTGTTTCAGCATCATTTTTCTGACTATCGTCAATCAGGGACTTTTCCTTTCCTTCACAGGCCACAGCAATGAAGATAAAAATAGATATAAAACAGAGAAAAAAAATCTTTTTCAAAACACCCTCCTCTTTCCAAATTAATAACAACCTCTCTTTATGTACATAAAAATCATACCTGAATCGTTCGATTCTGAGTTAGAAAACATGGGAAAGAATTCTGATTCAGAAGAGTTACACAAAATCTGAGGTTCACCCGAAGGTTAATCGGCGATTTTTGTAATCTCTTAAGAACAGAAGGCTTGTTCATTTTTCAATGAGATAGTCGGATGGTTCAGGTTATATATATTATTTAAAAAAGTAAACAAAAAATGTGAAAAATCTGAATCTATTCCACAATATCTGTTTTTCCTGTTGTTCCCGCAACAAAAACATTTCCATCTTCATCTACATAAAGAAAAGTGGATACCAAGTCTCCAAAAGTATATTTTTGTTTGTCACCCTGTCCGCATCTACTGTTCTACGGGTAAGGTATAAAATATATAATGGATTTCAGGGGGCGTATTATAGCGATCTCAGTTTTAATTTTGGAGACTTCTTATCATTTTCAGCATAAACTAAATATAAAATTCCGTTATTTCCTGATTTAAAAAACAATGGAATACTTGACGAATAGTTTTCAACAATCTCTTTAATTCTTGAATTTGCTATTTTTTTATTAGCAATATCAACAAGCAGATAGGTTGTAGAAACACGCCCCTCAATTTTTTTAGGCATTGACAATACAATTGCCCATCGCTTGTCTGCAGAAATTTCAATAATCTGCAAAACAGATGATTTATCTCTATGAACCACTGCTCCTTTTTTGCTTTTATAATCCACCAATAAAGCATCTTCACTCTTATTCAGATATATATTTTTGACAGCATCGGATGAGCCGGTATGAAAAGAAATTAAGCAATCGTTAAAAAAAATCTCGGAGATACAGACATCCTTGTATTTGGTCCCCGGATAAACATCAATTATTTCTATTTTTAAAATTAAACATATGTCGGACTGTGCAGTATCAAATTCGGCATTGTATTGCTTTTGCACCATAGTTTTATATTTCGCGATTTCAATCTCGGAAATATTCAATTTAAACGATTGCACCTCAAAGCTGTCAGATACATTTACGGTTTGTTTGTAAGGTGTTTTAATTGCTTTATACAATGTGCTGACTTCTGAAACATGACCTTCGGGATTTACTGCCGCATAAATTGAAAACTTTAGTTTCTTTGGTCGGCTATTCTGATTAAACAGCTTTTTACTTTTGCCATATCCGGGAAAAACATTAACATTTAAATCTTTTAACGCAGGTGTTTTCAGGTAAAGAGAGTGTGTTTTGTCTCGTTTATTCGGATTGCTCACCCAGCATGACTGCAAATCTGCATCAAACAAATTTTGAGCAGGATATTTTTTCTTGCCGATACCGCCAACTGAATATTCTACATATCGACCGGTATTATTCAGTGAAATATCAACCCATTTATGTTCCGACTGGCCTGATAAATTGCTGGATAGTACTATTATAAAAAAAATCTCAAAGCAAAAGTAACTTTTCATCATTGATAAAAATGTTAATTTTTTCATAACAAACAACTTCTACAGTGGCTATTCCTGCAAATCCGGACACCGTTCCTGAGTTGTCCGGACAATTATCAACAACTTTCCTTCTTTTTTTTATCAGCAATAAAATCCGGATGAAGTTTTTCAGTGCATTCCTGACAGAGACCATGACTGAACTTCACATCACTGTACTCTTGAATATAGGCTTCGACTTGATGCCAGTAACCTTTATCATCTCGAATTTTTTTACAGTTTGAACAGATCGGTAAAATACCTCGCAAAGTTTTAACTTCATTCACAGAGGAGTTTAATTTCTCTATTTTATCAGCAAGAGTATCCTGCATTTTCACCATTCGGCAGCCCACTTCAACTCTGGCCTGCAATTCATCCGGATCAAAAGGTTTGGTCAGATATTCATCAGCTCCTGAATCAAGAGCTGAAACAATATCTTTTTTTTCAGCTTTTGTGGTCAGCATGATAATATAGGGAGGACGATCGTTGTGTAAATTCCGTACCCGACGCAAAACCTCAATTCCATCCATATCCGGCATAATCCAATCAAGAATGACAAGCCGGGGTGCATCGGGCTGCCTGAGAATTTTCCAAGCTTCAATTCCTCCGGTAGCTTTCACAGTCTCGTAACCAGCCTTTTTCAACACCACAGCCAGCATATTTCGACTGGCAAAATCATCCTCGACAATCAATATTTTCAAAATTTCTTCTCCTTAAGACCACAAAAAAGTTCCGAATCAGCAGATATTATTATAAAAACATCCCACTGTCAAGTCCGTTAAAACAATTGTGATAAAAAAAGATCAGCCCGCATACTCCCAAAAGGTCTCGGATTATGCGGGCCGGCATGATATTTTTGAATTTTATTTGTCCAGTGATTTTGCCTTATCAACAATCTCCAGGAATTCCCCTCTGTATCCGAAAGTATCTTTTCCGAGATTATCCATGGCTCTCGCTTTGACAGCATCATAGCTTGAATTTTCTCTGAACTTTGATTTTCTAAGAAGCATGCCGCATTCAACAACCGAAGAAGCAAAGCCCATATTTTCAGACATATCTTCACTGAAATAGTCCTCCGTCATGAATGTATCCATATATTTGCTGATATCTTCGTCAGGCTCTTTGTATCTCATTTTGAGAAGCAGAATATCTTCCTCTTTAAACTCCTCTTCTATTTCAACAGCTTCATACTCATCTTCCTCTCTCATAATCACTTCATAAAATGCCGTTACTCTGTGTCCTGAGCCTATCTCTCCGGCATCTTTTGTATCGTCGTCAAAATCTTCATTTTCAAGAACTCTGTTTTCATAACCTATGAGTCTGTATCTATGGATTTTTTCAGGATTGAAAACAACCTGAAGTTTAACATCTTTTGCAATGGTAAACATATTTCCCATCAGGTCATGAACAAAAACCTTCTCAGCTTCTTTTTCCGTATCGATGTAAAAATAGTTTCCATTTCCCGCATTGGAAAGCTCTTCCATTTTATCATCCTTATAGTTTCCCATACCTAATCCGAGAATTGTGAGAAATATTCCCTTTTCTCTCTCCTCTTCGATCATAGAAACAAGGGCTTCATTACTTGAAACCCCCACATTAAAGTCACCGTCGGTTGCTAAAATCACACGGTTATTTCCATCGGTATTCAGATTTTTTTCAGCAAGCTCATAAGCTGTTTTAATACCTTCTGCACCTGCTGTTGATCCTCCCGCTTCAAGGCTGTCAATTGCCGATTTTAGAGTTCCTTTTTCATTTCCGGGAACAGAATCAGCGAGTATGTTTAAACTTCCTGCATAAGTAACTATGGAAACACTATCATCCTCTGAAAGCATGTCCACAAGTTGTTTGAATGCTGTCTTCAGAAGAGGAAGTTTGTTTTGTGAATACATGGAACCGGAAGTGTCAATCAGAAAAACAAGATTACTTGAAGGTGTTAAATCCGGTGATATTTCTTTTCCTTTTAGGCCGAACATAACGAGATTTGCATCATCTCTCCAAGGGGAAGGTGACATCTCCATAGTTACAGAAAAGGGCTCCCCATCTTCAGCCTTGGGATAGTCATAGTCAAAGTAATTAACCATCTCCTCTATTCTGACCTTGTTTTGCGGAGGAAGCTGGTTGTAATTCAAAATGTAATTTCTCACCAATGAATAGGATGCGGTATCAACATCAATAGAAAAAGTGGATGTGTGCTCTTCAGAGGTTTCCACAAACTCATTTTCAATAAGTTCTCCCACCTCTGCATCTTCTTCATCGCCTGAGGGGTCATTATCTGAGTTCTCCTCGTCATCATCCGAGGAATCGTAGTCTCCAGTATCTCCGGTATCTCCAGTGTCTCCAATATCTCCAGTGTCTCCGGTATTTCCCGTATCTCCCGTGTCTTGCTCGTCTCCTTTGTTTCCCGTATTTCCCGTGTTTCCACTGTCTCCGTCATCATAGTTGTCGTTCACTTCGCCGCTGTTTCCACTGTCATCGCCACTTAATTGAGAGTCTGTTCCATCGAACTCCGAACCACATGATAAAAAAAACAGAAATGATAAAATAAAAACAGAAATTAAAAAAATCTTTTTCATAACAAAGCCTCCTTAAAAATAAAAAATAACCGAATATTAAGTAAGCATTCAGAAGAGAAATTATTAAATTTTTTTGAGAAAAAATATTGTTTGTTTAATTTTTATGTTTTATCAAGCACTTGCCGGGCATAAATCACACTTTATTAAATCAGCTGCAATCTGTTTTTGCATTAAATATTTTTTTCTGATATACTTCTCTGAATTTCAGGAGATTGAGATGTTTAATATTGTGCTTGTAAATCCGGAAATACCTCAGAACACCGGGAATATAGGTAGAACCGCATATGGAGCATACGCTTCCCTCTCTCTTATCAGACCATTTTCTTTTTCTCTAAATGAAAAAAATCTCAGGAGAGCCGGTCTTGATTACTGGAAAAATCTGGAGCTCAGAATTTTTGATGATATAGAAGATATCCTCGAAAGTCATCCCCGAAGTTCTCTGCATCTGTTTTCTACTCGCGGACTGAAAAGATATGATGAAATTAATTATCAGCCCGGGGATTTTCTCATATTCGGAAAAGAATCCCGTGGTCTCGAACCGGACATTCTTACTGCGTACAAAGAAAGAACTCGCTGTCTTCCCATTCCAAATCCCGAAGTAAGAAGTCTGAACCTTGCCAGTTGTGTTTCAGCGGTACTTTATGAAGCTTTGCGTCAAAATGATTTCAAGGAGCCGAGATGAAAGGTTTTTTTCGCCTTTTTAAAATCAAAGAAGATGAGATACCACGGGTAATGGGCCTGTTTTTCTACCAATTTTTCACCGTATCCGCTTTTGTTCTCGGACGCATAATAAGAGACACACTGTTCATACAGAGATATAAACCGGAGCATCTTCCTCTCATGTATATAGCTGTTGCTATTGTCGTTTCACTGACAGTGGGATATTATACCCGAAAAAGTATATATTTCCGGATGGACAAGCTTATAATTCTTACCCAGACCATTTCCGCCGTTCTGTTTTTAGTTTTTATTTTCGTAATAAAACAGCGTTCTCAGCTCAGTTACTTCAGTTATCCTGTTCTTTATGTTTTTGTGGAGCTTTTCGGTGCTTTTGTGATGTTCCAATTCTGGTCTTTCACCAATGAAATTCTCGATTCAAGAGAAGCAAAGAGAGTGCTGGGATTTATAGGCATCGGAGGAGTACTGGCAAGTCTCTCAGCTGGAACAGGTGTTCGTGAATTTGTAAAATATATGAATGTAGAGGATATACTTTTCTTCAATATATTCTTCATAATTTTTTCCATTGCAATAGTCATAAGAATGGGAAGTTCCTATAAACTGAAATTGCAACGGGGTGTTGTTGCTAAAAGCGGATCTGCTTTTTTTAGTAAAAATCCCCGTGAGCGAATTTTCAAATCACCCTATGTAAAATATATAGCTCTCATGACCGCTTTTATTTTTATCGTTGTCACTTTCATAGATTATGAGTTCAAAATCGTAGCGGGACAAAATTTTGATGAAAAGGAACTCGCAAGCTTTTTCGGAACTGTTTACGCTATCTCAGGAGGTTTGCTTTCTCTACTTGTACAGCTTTTCATGACCTCATATCTTCTCAAAACAAGTATTTTTTTAAGCCTCGCTATTCTTCCGGCGGCAATAACTTTATTCTCTTCTCTTTTTCTGGTTGTTCCTCCGGGATTAGAGATGTTTTCCTATTCTTTATCTCTCATTTTCATAACAATGGCTCGATCATCCGATTACGCTTTCAGATACACTGTCAATGATGCAGCTATGCAGCTTCTTTACATACCTCTTGATTCCAAAATTAAAAGTCGGGTAAAAGCTATAGTTGACGGTATTTTCAAACCTGTCTGCATAGGAGTGGCAGGTCTGGCAATATACGGCATATCGCGTGCCGGCATAGGTCTTGATGTAATATCAGCCATTGTTGTTATTGTGGGCTCCACATGGCTTATAGTCATATTCGTAATAAGAAAAGAATACCTTACTGTACTCGGCGAAAGTCTGAAGAAAAAAGCCCTGGCGGAAGATGATGTTGAGATTCGTGAGCAATTCATAGAAAGCATGATAAAGCAGGGACTTTCTTCCGGCAAAGAGGATGAAATATTGATGTCTCTCGATCTGATAAAAAGAGGGAAAAAATTCAGACTTCTAAAACATTTCATTCCTCTGTTGAATGCCGAAATCGGTGATAAGATAAAACTTCAGATTCTTCGTGTTATGAGAAAATCCGAAGTTAAAAAATATTCATACGAAATAATGAAACTTCTGAGGTCGCCCAGTGATGCTCTGGTAAGCGAAGCCATCCTCACTTACGGACATATGCAGATAGGTAAAATGCCTAAATATGTTGTAAAATTTCTTGACAGCGAAGATATCGGCATCCGTTCTTCAGCCATTATCTCTCTTATTAAATATTCCGGCATTTCAGGCGTTATGAAAGCGGCACCATATCTTGATTCCATGACCCGTTCAAATGTTGTAGAACATCGTGTTGCCGCCGCTAATATACTTGGTCAGATCGGCCAGAAAAATATGCAGTACAAAATATTTGAAATGCTTAACGACAGCAATGCAAATGTCAGGCGGGAAGCAGTGAAAGCTTCCAGTCTGATAGGTGCGGAACTTCTCATTCCGAAACTTTTTTTCATGCTCACAGATAAAAGTGTTACTCTCGATGTTTCCAGATCTCTTGTTTCCTTTGGCGAAAAGATACTCAATCCGGCAAAAAATATTCTTGAAAATGGAATGGACAGCTCTCTTCTTAAAATACGAGTGGCTTCTCTTCTCGGCAACATAAACTCACCCGGAACCATGGATATTCTCTTTGATGGACTGGATTCAAAAAGTGACGAATTGAGAAACGAAATACTCAAGAGCCTCATAAAACTCATAAAAAATGTAGATCACGCGATGCTTTCAGAAAAACAACTGAAGCGATATCTTTTTAAAGAGCTTTACTACTATTTTCAGGTACTTTATTTTAAGGATGTCATTCGCAAACGGATACAGAATGTTGAACTTCTGCGCATGATGGACAGAAAGCTGGAATTTGCATTTGAGAGAATATTTCATCTGCTGTCTCTTATTTACGGAAGTGATCTGTTTGAAAGCATATATTTTAATCTTACACAAAAATTTGTTTCACAGAGACAGCGGTCAAATGCACTTGAAATAATAGACAACATAGTTGCCAAAGATGAAAAGAAGATACTCATACCGCTTATCGAAAGTGACAATGAAAGTGAAAAGCTGAGAATCGGCTACAATAATTTTCGAATAAAAAAGATGCGTTTCAATGCTGTTCTTGAAATGCTTCTGCTCGATGATAATCCGTGGATGAGAAGCCTTCTTATTTTTGTTATATCTCAAAATAAAATATTTGAAATGTCCGACACCATAAGCACTTTTATTTTTGATTCATCACCTTTGGTCAGAGAAACAGCTGTATATGCCATATCCAGTATGAATATCAAAGCCGGAGACGGAGCTTTTGACTTTCTTTTGACCGATGAAAATAAAAATGTAAGGGAATACGCCGCCCATATAAAGAAAAAACATAATGAAAAGGAGGGAGCCGATGCTCACAACAGTTGAAAAGGTACTGGCCCTTAGAAATGTTGAGCTTTTTAATGAAGTGCCCGGAGAGGTTCTGGCAGAGATGGGCCCCATTCTTG
>JAWOGE010000123.1:0-8281 GCA_046497165.1 bacterium
CTCAGATTTTGTGCAACTCTTCTGAATCAGAATTCTTTCCCATGTTTTCTAACTCAGAATCGAACGATTCAGGTTCAATAATAACACAAATAACACAAAAAAGTTTGACATGAGCACATATGTGTAATAGATTATGTCATGATGTTTGATTATTTTAAAAGTAAAGCGGGGGTTATGGTATGTATGTAAAAAATGGGTTTGTTTCCTTAGCTGTTTTTATGTGTGTTTTTATTAATCTTCAGGCATATTCCATTGTAGGGGAAGAGATAGAGCTCAGAGACAAAGACTTCTTTTCAGCTATAGCTGAAAGTGATATAATTTTTGTAGGGAAATATTTGCGCGGCGGAAGAAAAAAAGCAAAAGTTGAAGCTGGGGATGTAATTGCAGGAGAAATATCCGGTTCCGTGGTAATTGAAAAAATTGACGAACAGAAATATCACAGAAAATACAGAAAACCGAAATATAAAAGCGGGGAAAAATATGTGTTTTTTGTAAATAAAAAAGGAAAAAAATATGAGTTGCACGAAGATTCTGTTTCCGTTCCCGTTATAAAAAACAGTGTTAACTTCTCTTTTATATCTCCTTACTTCAGTAACTTTTGGCAAATACACGATATGGAGCTTTTCAAATTATCGCTCACCGGAATCAGAGAAAAAAAAGAGGGTGTATTGTCAACCTCCATAAGAGGTTCACTCAGAGAAACTGCAAAAGAGTATTACGAAAAAAAGAATTTCAACAGTTTGGAAATACTCCTCCATGTTGCAAAAATGCTTTCGGTTCAGCTCGACGAAGAGATGTACGAAGAGCTTGTGAACAGAAGCGACAACACCGGATGTCTCTCTGTAAAATATTCAGCGGAAATAATGGGAGATACATTTTTCAAAGAAAAAATTCTTAAAAAAATAGATGATTTTTCTTCTGAAAAGCAAGCTGCCGCTGCAGATGCTGTTATCAGTGCCGGATTAAAAGATATTATTCCCGAGCTCGGTAAAATAATGAAAAAATCAGATTCTGCCACTCTTCCGAGAAGTTTATGCTTTCCCCGAGAAGAATACAAATCAAATAAAACAGCCATTGCCAGAGCAATAATTGAAATAAATGCAGATGAAACCAGCGATATTATTCTTCATGAGCTTAAAAACTCCGATTACGAATGGGTTGAGGAACTTTTGAAAATAATGTCTGATTATGTGGGAGAAGATCTTGTTGAAATCGGATTGAAGGGTGCTGTTGGAGAAAAAAGCAGCAGAAAAAGAATGGCGTATTCAGAATATTTTGACAGAATAAAAACACCCGAAACAGCTAAAATTTTAATGAAGCTTTTTGAAAAAAACAGTGACCGCGACTGGAGAAAACTTATACTTTCCACTCTGGGAAGATACGAGTACAAACCCTCTCTCAAATTTATGATAGACAAGCTTGAAAACTCTATGCACGAAGAAATTCGTGCCACAGCCGCGATGGCTCTGGGCAAACTCAATTCTCCTGAAGCCATTGAACCTCTTTATAAATTCATAATGAGTGAAAAGTCCATACTCTCAAAATCCATAGGCATCGATGCTCTTGCAGAAATAAGAGATAAAAAAGTTCAGGATTATCTCAAAAAAATTATCAAAAAAGCTGAAAAATCAAAAGTCAGAGAAGCCGCGGCCCAGGCAATTGAAGATAACATTTTCATTCTTCGCTATGGCCGTAAAAAATAACAAGTTTCCCGTTTCTGAATTCCTCAGATGGCAGCATTCAACGGTACCTTTTCTCATCCCTGCTTCTCTATCCAAAAAAATCTCTGCTGAAGTTGAAAAAAGTAAAAAACACGAAACTTCAGAAAGTAATGAAACCTCTGAAAAAGCTTCTGCAAACAACGAAAAATTTTCAAATATTCCGAAAAAAAATATCATAAAATCAAAAAATGAAAAAAATTTCCGACCGGATACTCTTCCGAATGACCTTTGCGAATTGGAGAAAATAACAGTTAGTTGTCAAGGCTGTCCGCTTTGTGAAAAACGCCGGAAAATTGTTTTTGGAGAAGGCTCGCAGGAAGCTGAAATAATGTTTATAGGAGAAGGCCCCGGAGCCGAAGAGGACAGACAGGGGCGTCCTTTTGTGGGAAAAGCCGGCACTATGCTTACCGCAATAATTGAAAAAGGTATGCGGCTTGAACGAAAGGATGTTTACATATCCAATATTGTCAAATGCAGACCTCCGGGCAACCGCGACCCGTTTCCTAAAGAAGCCGAAACATGTCTTCCCTATCTGAAAAAACAGATAGAACTCATATCACCCTCTGTTATAATACTTCTCGGCAAAGTTGCTACAAAATATCTTACAGGATTTGACGGTTCTCTTAAAAAAGCCCGCACAATGGATTTCTCATTCAAAGGAATTCCCATGATTGCAACATATCATCCCAGTGCTCTTCTTAGGAACAAAAAATTCAAACGCCCCACATGGGAAGATATGAAAAAAGTGATCAGACACCTTAATCTTTTTGAAATCTGACCATATATCTGCCGGATTCAGAAATATTAATACAAATATGATTTTGCAGTGCCCGAGTTGTTAGTTTTTTGATGTGCGAAATCTATGCTTAAGAAATCTTGATATTTTAATTGACATTTTTATTTTTATATTTATGATAAAAAAAGGAGGTCTGATATGAAGAAAAGTTTATTTTTTATTTTGATGTTTTTTGTTGTATCAGGATGTGCTGAAAAACACCATGAATACTCTTTACCAAAACACTGCAACGGACATTGCAGCATAGCTTCAGATTCCGCATCTTTTTACGATGCAGTCATAAACAGCTCCTTTCGAAGAAGTGACTGCATCTGTATAAAAGGTGTTTTAGAGGATATTCAACTGAAAATTGATACTTCTTTAACTCTTGCAGGAAAAAAAGATGCTTCTTCCGGAATAAGCCCGGGAAACTCTTCTCTCGTTATTTCAGGGAAGGAGATACACATAAACAACCTTATTTTAACAAGCAGTGGAAAATCTGCCGTGGAAATAAAAGATGCTGAAAAAATAAAAATTGATAAAGTAAGAATCATAAAAAAAGCTGGCTCTGACGAAGATACTGCTGCTGTTTTTATAGAAGGCAGCCGCAATGTGGAGATAAAAAGTACAAAAATAGAGCTGCTTTCTGAGGGAAGCAAAAACAATATCTTCGGCATATATATAAAAAACTCCCCGGAAAGCATCTTAGAAAATATTCTTGTTGACGGACTCGGAAATAAAAACACAGCAGGAATAAATATTTACAACTCATCTCTGAGATTTAAAAATTTAAATATTGTCAACACCTCTTTGCAGGGATTATTTGCCGACAAAAGCGACATAAAAGGAGAAACACTCACTCTCAGAAATATGACGGCCAGATCAGCATCTCTTTTCATACGAAACAGTAAGGTTGATATTTCAGAAGCAGAGATAGAAAATATTTCAATCTGCCCGGTTTTTTCAACAGGGGGCAAGGGAGTCATATTTGACGGAAAAGACAGCGGAGGCTCCGTTTCCGGACTGTCGGTATCTCAATGCGATTCCAACGGGGTGCTTCTCAATGACATTGGAAGCCTCAGTATGAGTGAAATAATTCTGAACAACAATCTTACTGGAATATGGGGACAGTTCAGGCATGAAAACAATAACCTTCAATTTAAAAATGTTGAAATGAGTGAAAATCTAATGTCAGGATTTTACTTTCTGGGTCCTTGCAGACTGAATATTGAAAATGCCGACATAAAGAGAAGCAAAAAAATTAAATTCATGAACCATAATATCGGAGACGGTATTGTAGTGGCAAGCAGAAGAAGCATGGATGAAAAATGCAGCCTTGAATTCAGCAGTATAAAGCTGCATGATAATGAAAGAGCAGGCATGATTTTTGACAGCATATACTCTTCGGAAAATCAGCTGCAGAAAGCAATAAAACTTGAAAACATATCAATTACAGGGGCAAAAAACACTGAGGCCAGATACGGTGTGGTTTTTCAAAACGGTGAAAGACCTGCTGAGATATTGGACGGTATTATTTATAACGAATATGAAAAAAACGATTCCGAAAGAGTGGATAACTTGGGAATAGTTTATGATTTCAGCGATTTTTAATTTTTTAATTATTTCAATTTTTCTACTTTCCTGTTCATTTAAAGAGATGGAAAAGGGAACAGAAATGAAAGACAACGATATCAAAAAAGAACATGGTGACCAGGATATCGTCAGAAGCATATCTGTTTCCTCTCCTCAGCTTCCCGCACCGGTGAACTTAAATAATTGGGGTGAATGTTCACCGGGCTGGAAGTCTGATACTCAATCTCTGCCATCCGGATATAAATATCTTCAGTACTGTTATCCGGAAAAAACGGAAAATCCGGAATGTTCTGATAAAAAAGGACCTTCACTTCAAAAGATAGTTGACAACACAGAAGACGGCAGCTTTATTGAACTGGAAGAACTGAATTATGCGGGCCCTGTTTTTTTTAAAAACAGAGTTCTGACGATCTCTTCAAAACATGATGAGCCGGTTACAATAACTTCTGAAAATAACGAAAAAGCCGTTTTTCATATATCAGGAGGTGAAATTGATTTTGAAAATCTCTCTGTTTGCGGAGGCGGTACGGGAATCTTCAGCGATTCCGACAGCAGAATATTGTTATCCAATGTAAAGATTTATCATTCAGTTGAAGCTGGAATAAAAGCTAAAGACTCAAGTTTTATAAAATTCAGAAACTTGAAAACAGTTTATTCAAAAGGAGTGGAAGACGGAGATGGTGGCAAAGGGATAGTTCTGATGGATAAAGCTTCAATGAAAGGTCAAAATCTCACGGTAAAACAGAACCGACACGGAGGAGTTCAAATTTGTGAACTTGATACAGACTGCACAGCCTCGCTGGAAGTTACGGATATTGCAGTTACAGACACTCAGCCTAAAAATAAAAACAACACCATGGGATACGGAATTCTTACAGCATCTGGTGGCAGTGCTGATATAAAAAAAGGTCTGATATCGGGCAATCATACATTTGGTATTGCCGTTTTCGCCTCTTCAGATTATGGAAGCGAAAAAAAAGCATCTGTAAGTCTTGAAAAAACAATAATAAGAAATACAAAGGCTCAAAAAAGCGATAATCTGTATGGATGGGGAGTCTATGCGGAGGGAGAATCAACAATCCGCATGGATGAATGTCTCGTCTCGGATAATACAACAACGGGAATCCTCATGGCCGGAGCTTCCGGAGAAAAAAAAACTGAATTTCATGGAAAAAACCTTATAATCAGCAATACCGCTTATCAGCCCATGGATTTTCTTAACGGTGAAGGTATTGTTTTTTTTGATAAAACCAAAGCCGAACTCAACTATATTCACGCAAATTCAAACCGTTCCTTCGGAATAATGATATCCTACCACAACTCTTCAGAATTTCCTGAAGTAAAAGCTGAAAACATAACCATAACAGAAACGATTCCCAGAAAATTCGACGGAAGCGGAGGGTTTGGCATAGGGGTTTTTGATGGCGGAAAACTTGAGATGGATAAGTTTCTCATAAAAAACAACTTCACGGCGGGAATCGTTGCTGATACATCAAATTCGGAACATCCGGTTTCAACAAAATTCACAGACGGAACAATAGAAAATATAAAAGCCCGATACAATGACAATGAGTACGGGTCGGGTTTTGTACTTCAGTATAATGTCATTTCCGAGGCCGACAAAATTGAGATAAAAAATACAACAGACACTGCAGTTTTCATTTACGGAGAGAAGGTCTTCGCAACCTTCAAAAACACTCTGATTGATGAAATATATGAAACCGTTGATATGTCTGAAAACAGAAGTAACGGTGTGGGTGTTTACGCAGGAGCCGAATTAAAATATATGAAAATGCTTATTAGAAATAAAAACAAAGGAATAAGCATGTCAGAATCATTTGTTTATGCACTTGAAGAGTGTAAGGAGGCACATGAAAAATGTGCAGAAATATCCGGCAGTATAACAGGATTCAACTATTGGAATCTCAATGAAAACTACGACATTCTGGATGAATTGAGGTACATTTTTTTTACAAACAATGGAGCCAGTACAACTTCAGATACAGAGGAAGTTCCCGCTCCGATAGAGATGTCACCCTGATATTTTCACCTGAATTGTTCGATTCTGAGTTGAAAAGTTTTTTCAGGTTTCAATGAGAGAGTCGGACGATTCAAGTTTAAATTGCTGTTGAATAGAGCTCGAAGAGACTGATTATCTTTCAAAAAATACAAAGATTTACAAGCAATGTTTATCAGAAGAACACTTCCACCATTCCGTAAATATTATGAATTTTTTCGTTTAAAGGGGTTATGACATCTCCCGGAGTTTCAGATATAACATCAAAAGGAAGCCCCTCTGCATAGTTGCTCTGTTTAAAAATGTAGCCTATTTTCAGATGTGACCTGAAATGAAACGGGATTATCAGATATCCTTCAAAAAAATGTCCTCTTGTGAGAAATCGGCTGAATCCGGTTGTATCGGGAACATATTGATTATAAAATTTCTTTGTTCCGTAATTGTAATCAGCACCTGTTTTTACAGACTGTCCGGCCAGTGTGATAGGAAGAGAGTACTGTGCTCCTGCATAGAACATGTGGCCGATCTGTGGCTTGCCGTCCACTCTCCCGAAAAGAGCGAGAAGGGGTATTTTTGCTCCCGTATCTTCGTCCACGGCGAAAACTATGCCGTCATCACTTTTAGTTCTGTCGGGCGGAACAACTATATTCATGGTGTATGCTCCGTAAAGACTAAGGTTGGAACCACCGATATTTTCAAAACCTGTCATCAAGTTTCCTATGAAAAATTGTCCGATGCTGCCGTCCAGCAAAAGCTGATCCTTATTTTCATATGTCTGCATAGGTATGGTGAGTGCCGGACTGTACATGGTGTTAAAGGATATTTTGCCGTTTTTTGTGCCGGGGAATCTCATCTCATAAAGTAAGCCGAAGTACCAGGACTGATCTGTAAAATCCGAAGTTATGAGGTTGGGTTGTTCTTTGTAGTCAAGAAAAGAACCGGTGGTTATCAGAAGACGAAGATATGCATCCGGAATACCTGCGGAATCAAGAAGAAAATTTATGAAAAGAGAATCAAAGGGCATGTTGAACGCAACCTCATTGTATGTCCCGAGGCGGACATTGTTACTCTTGATGTTATATGGATATCCGTCGGTTGAAGGGCATCTTCCGAGGGTGAAAGAAAGCCATTCCAGGGGAAAATAGTCTATGTAAAATCTTTCAAGATAGATTTTTGCATCCGGATAATAACCGGCTGAAACTCCGTGAACATTGCCAAACTGCCCGTCGATTGTTCCGTTGAAGAGTTTATAGGATGTCAGCCAGCCGGTAAAACGCATTTTTTCAAACAGCTCCGCATTCATTTTAAGTCGCATGCGTAGATTAACAATACCAGGGGAGGAACCGTTTTCAGAAACGAGACCGCTGCTTTCACGGATCTCTTCAGCGGTTTTTCCTTTGAAAGCTCCGGAGTCGTCTTTGTAAAAGTAGTTGTTGATTGTTGTTCTGAAATCAAGCCCGAAATCAAGTTTGTCCATAAAAGAGTCTCTTTCCACTTCGTCAAGCCTTGACTCAAGCTCATAAAGAAGAATTTGCAACTCTTCAATCTGGTCATCTTCTCTACTTTTTTTATCCGAATTTTTTGGAACTTTTTCTTCCATCTCAAATTTTGCCAGTTTTTCTGAAAGCTGATCTATCCTTTGTTGCAGCTCTTTAAGCTCTTTTTTTGGAGAATTTTCTTCCGCAGAAAGAAGAGAGCAAAATAAGAGTATAAATAAAACCGTAATTTTTGAATATTTAATCATTTTCATCATTTTAACCCCGCTGCTTCAGGTTTTGGAGAATCTGCGGCATGCTGTATAAGATAGTTTTTGATTTTTTCCAACTCCTTTTCGGTAATAAGATCGGAAATATCTTTTTTCCTGCCATGGAGATTCCGGCTGAAAAATCTATGCCATTGTCGGGAAGCGTATTTAGCAGGAGCAAAAACAGGAGCCTTGCCTTCTTCAGTGTGACACTGTCCGCACTTTTGTATGAAAAGTCGGCCTCCTTCACCGCTTCCGGTGAGAGAAACGCTCCATAAAAACAAAATCACCAGAAAAATTGTTAATAGAATATTTTTTCTCATTTCAGAACATCCCTTTCTTACTAATCCGTTTCATAACACAAAGTTTCTGCGTCATCCATCATGCTCTGAACAAAATCGGGTACTTCATTACATGTTTCACCTTCAGGA
>JAWOGE010000246.1:0-9220 GCA_046497165.1 bacterium
AGTTGCGCAGCGGTATCGAAGCATGATTCCGGTGAGCCAGCGAACGGGTCGAAGCAATTTTCAAGAATAGCCATAGCCACCAGATTACAGAAATGAAAAAAGCAGGTATAATAATCATCGTTTTTGCATTTGTCGTAATAGCTGTGTTTATTCTTATGGAAATTTTCTCTACTCAGAAAACCATATCGGAAAACAGCAAAATTATAGAAAGACTCGACAAGGAAAACGATTCAGCAATCAGAGAAATAAAAAAGACAAAGGCCCGCATAAAAGACATGGAAAACAACCCGGACATAATGGATAGAAAAATTCTTAAAAATTACCGAATGCTTAAAAAGGGACAGTACATTATAGATGACTCGTCTGATTAAAAACGAACTTTTTTTTTATTCGGTATCTCTGGTATTTACCGTAGCTTCTATTTATGTCGGTGAAATTCTGCACTATCAGATAGCTCTCTGGGGGATTTTCGCCGTTTTCAATCTTTACCTTCATCTGCTTGAAGACATAACTCCCCCCCTTCCTGTTTTTCTCCCTTTGCTTAATTTTGTTTCCGGCGGCATCTTCTCTCCTCTTATGCCTCTCCTTTTCATATCGCTGCCTTTAGTACTTTGGCACAAAAGATATAAGCTTGCTCCCTATGCTTTTTATGTTGTTTTTTCACTTCTGACACTTGTTTTTACAGGAGATTTTGAAAACACACACCATTTTTCTGTTTATATTATATTTCTGTTTTCAGCTCTTTTGACATATCTTTTTATGAACGATTACATATCAAAAATTTTTACCGACAAACCTTGGACACCCTCCTTTACCCCTTCAAAAAAAGATATGGAGGCAAATTCAGCGAAACATCCTCTGTCAGTTTTGCACAGATACATGAAACATTTCTGTCTTATAGACAGTTCTGTTAAAATTCACATGCGCCTTATACAGGTGGAAAACTCTGACACAGGATATCTGGATATAAGCGAAGCAGATTGCGAAAAAAACAACTCTGACAACAAATTCATACCAAGAACCATACCCCTGAAAGGGTTTCTTCACAGAGCCGCAACACATCCCGAAGAGATACATATATTAAAAAAAGAAGAACATCTTTCAGAGGCGGAAAAAGCCTCTCTTTCTCTTTTGGGAAAATCGGAAGTCCGAACCTATATGCCTTTTAAACTTTTTGAAAAAACACCCGGAAATGCCCTCGCGGATTATATCGTTACTGCTGACTGTGAAATATCACCGGCGGAAATATCCACTGCCGACTCCATTGAAAAATTCAAAAGTAAAATGTCTGAAGTGCGTGACAACATAAGCTATCTGCTGAGAGCAATATCTTCATACAGTCACATAAAAAAAGAGATTCAGATACATACGAGAATTTCTGAAGCCACAGCCCGTATCCTTGAATCTTTCGATCGGGAAAAACTTCTTAAAAGTGTGGCTGTATCTCTTTTTAACATTTTTACTCTCAATGAAGACAGATCCGTTGTAAGCGTTCTTATATCGGAATACAAAAACAACCGGCATGATTACCATCTTTTTGTACCTCACAGAACAGGAGCTTTTGAAGTAAACACCGAAGATGTTCAAAGAGAAGCCTCCTTTGAAGTTCCCGGAAACAGTGTTCATGAGATGATGCTTCGTAAAAAACTTCCGGGGAAATATTCTGAAACACCTCCACCGGGAAAGTCTTACCCCGTATTTACTTCAGATAAAGAGATCGACAGAAAAAAACTCAGCTCCAACATAATCATGCACAGCTGTCTTATAAAAAACAGAACTCTTCTCGGCGATGAAAAAACCAGAACATCATTGAAAAAGAATATGCCCCGAACCATGGAAAAAGCATTTCAATGGTCAGAAAATTTAGACAATCTGCCTGCGTGGGAACTGTATCTGGAACACTATCCAAAAAAAGACGAAGCTCTAAATGAGGAAAACAACTCCGAAAAAAAAGAAAGTTATTTAACTGCAAACAAAAATGCTGACTATGCAGCAAACCGTATCTCTGAACTCAAACTTCAGAAAAAACAGACTCCGGAGAAAGGAACTCTGAGCATTTTTTTCAGTAATTATAAAAACAATTCTTCAGATAAAAACAAAAAAAACTCTCCCGGAAGCGAAGACAAAGGGAAAGAAGAACTTGTAATGGAGCTCATAGCAAGAGTTGTCTCTTCGGCTCTTGAAAACATAGAGATGTTTGAGGAGAAAATGGAAGACTCCAATATAGACGGACTCACACATCTCTACAACAGGCGCTATCTTCAGGACAAACTTCCCGAAGAGTTCCAGAAAGCCGTACGCAACAGACATCCACTGAGTGCCGTAATGCTGGATATTGACAAGTTTAAAAATGTCAATGACACTTACGGCCACAAAGTGGGAGATGACGCCATTGTTGCTTTGTCCAAAATAGTTAGCAGCAATACCCGTGATGTGGATATGGCAGTGAGATACGGCGGAGAGGAGTTTATAATAATTCTCCACAATGCAAACACAGAATCTGCCCGTAATGTGGCTGAAATGCTCAGAAAAAAAATAGCGGGCGTTCTCATAACGGTGGACGAAGAAAGTCAGAAAAAAATAGGCATAACTTCAAGTTTCGGAGTCTCTTCTTACAATCCGCCCGGAGAAGATGAAGAATTTGAAACAATGGCAGACAATCCGGAGGATTTAATAAAAACAGCGGATCTTGCACTTTATCATTCCAAAAGAAACGGAAGGAATCGTGTAACCGTTTATACAGAAGAACTTTCAGAAAACGAAAAGGATGCCGGAAGCAAGGAGGTTAAATGAAAATTCTAATCACTGGAACAGCCGGATTCATAGGTTTTCATCTCGCCAAAAGATTGTTGAAAGAAGGCCACGAAGTATTAGGCCTGGATCTCATAAACGATTATTATGACATAAATCTCAAATACAATCGTCTTGAAAAACTGGGAATAAAAAAACAGAGTATCGCTTACGGAAAAACAATACGCAGCATCCGGTATCCCGGTCATTCCTTTGTAAAAATGGCACTGGAGGACACGGAAGCTGTCATGTCACTTTTCAAAAAAGAAAAATTTGAATTTGTATGTCATCTCGCCGCACAGGCGGGTGTCCGTTATTCACTTTCACATCCCAGAACCTACATAAAAAGCAATATTGACGGATTCATGAATATAGTTGAGGGCTGTCGGCACAACATCTGCAGACATCTGATATATGCATCCAGCTCCAGTGTTTACGGAGCAAACAAAAAGCTCCCGTTCTCCACATCGGACAATGTTGATCACCCTGTAAGTCTTTACGCTGCAACAAAGAAATCAAACGAACTTATTGCCCACACCTACAGCCATCTCTATGACATACCCACCACCGGTCTGCGCTTTTTCACAGTCTACGGCCCATGGGGAAGACCTGACATGGCTCTCTTCCTATTTACAAAAGCCATGATTGAAAAAAAACCAATTGATGTTTTCAATTACGGAAATATGAAGCGTGACTTCACCTACATTGATGATATTGTTGAGGGAATTTTTCGTTTGACTTTTAATCCGCCTGAAAAAAATCCGGAATGTGATTTCAAAAATCCCGACCCTGCAACCTCAAATGCTCCGTACCGTGTTTTCAACATAGGAAATAACCGACCCGTAAAACTTCTTGATTTTATAACCGCAATAGAAAAAGAGCTCGATGTTGAAGCCGAAAAAAACATGATGCCACTCCAGCCCGGAGATGTTCCTCAAACCTGTGCGGATGTTTCGGATCTAAAAAAAGCCGTGGGATATCACCCTTCCACTTCCGTTAATGAAGGAATAAAAAAATTCATATCTTGGTACAGGAGTTATTATGAAGTCTGACGACTCTTTTTTATCAGATATTCCGGCAGTCGGGTTTACAGGAACTACACTTGTTGATTATCCGGGACATATGGCTTCCATAATTTTTCTGGGCGGATGCGACCTCAGGTGTCCCTACTGTCACAATCACACTATTTTTTCAATCAAGAAAGAGATGCTTATAGACCCCGAGGAGCTGATACAGCAGATGGAAAAAAGAAAAAACTTCACCGAAGCACTATGCATAACAGGAGGAGAACCTCTTCTTTACAACACACTTTACCCTTTTATAAAATATATTCGCAAAAAATTTTCCATAAAAATAAAAGTAGACACCAACGGACTGCATCCGGAGCTTCTGAAGAAACTGCTTCCTTTACTGGACTATGTTGCTGTAGACATCAAAGCACCTCCTAATGATTATGAAAAATTAGAAACTCCATATGATGATACAGTAAAAAGAATAGAAAAAACTCGGGATTTTCTAGAACACTCTGCTTGTATAACTGAATACAGAACAACAGTTTATCCACCAATTATTTCCGATGCCTCAGTTTTACGAAAAATGGAACCATTTGTTCCTGAAAAAGCCTCCTGGACTCTTCAACAATTTAATCCTCAAAACGCTTTTTCAGCTGAAGCCAAAAAAACAGAAACTTACAAAATAAACGAACTTGAAAAATTATGCCGTCAACTGCAGAAAAACTTTCCCGAAAGAGAAATACTCTTAAGAACTTCACAATGACAAAAATAAAATAACATAAATATTATATGGGAACCCTTCTAACACTCAAAAACATTTCAAAAAGTTTCGCTGCTCACGATGTTCTTAAAAATGTGACTCTGGATATCGGTGAAAACGATAGAGCAGCTCTTGTAGGCAGAAACGGAAGCGGAAAAACCACAATTTTCAGAATAATAAGCGAAGCTGAACAGCAGGACAGCGGAAAAATAATAAAAAAAAGAGAGCTCCGCGTAGGATTTATGGAGCAGATCCCTGAAATTCCTTCGGAAGCCAAAGTTGTCAGTGTTCTTAAAAGCAGTTTTTCCCACCTTGAAAATATAAAAAATCAGCTAAAGAATATGGAAGAAAATATGGAGTCCCTTTCAGAAAGGGAACAGAAAAAATACAGCAGAATGAGAACAGAGTTCGAAAGCTCAGGCGGATACGAAATAAAAAACCGAATAGAAACAGTTTGTTCCGGTCTTGGCATCTCTGAAGAAATGAAAACCCGTCTTTTTTCCAGTCTCAGCGGAGGAGAAAAAAACATGGTGCTTCTTGCCCGTATGATACTGGAATCTCCCGATCTTCTTCTTCTTGACGAACCCACCAACCACCTTGACATGAAAGCCGTAACATGGCTTGAAAACTTTCTCTCGAATTACAGAGGTGCCGTTCTCCTTGTTAGTCATGACAGATATTTTCTTGACTCCACCATGAACAAAATCATAGAGCTTGAATTCGGTAAAACTGAAACATACCGAGGAAACTTTTCGTTTTATAAAGAAGAAAAGAAGCGAAGAATGGAAGCCCGCCAAAGGGAATATAAAAATCAGCAACGCAAAAAAGCTGAAATGAAAAAACAGATTACCCGTTTCAAAAGCTGGTCCATAGGCGGAGATCATGAAGTTTACGCAAGAAAAGCCAAAAGCCTTGAAAAAATCATGGACAAAATAGAGGAAGTGGATCGTCCGGTCACAGAAAGAAACATGACCGTGAACATAAACAGCAAAAAAAGATCCGGGAGAGATGTTCTGAAACTGTCCGATATTTCAAAATCCTTTGACGATCAGACTCTGTTTTCCTCTATCTCCTTCAAACTTATGTTTCAACAAAAAACCGCACTCATAGGCGGAAACGGAACAGGAAAAACCACCTTGATAAAAATCATTACCGGACAAACAGAACCGGACAGCGGAGAGATAAAGCTCGGGACAGGGGTTTCCACAGGTTATCTTCCTCAGAAAATAAGTTTCGGAGATGAAAATTGCACTGTTTTTGAAAAATTCATCCGCAACTTTCCCATGTCAACAAAAGAAGCCATGAACAAACTGGCACGCATGCTTTTTTGCGGTGACATGACGGAAAAAAATCTCAAAGATTTGTCGGGGGGTGAAAAAGTAAGGTTGCAACTCGCACTTCTGTTTGAAGCCGGACATAACTTTCTCATACTTGATGAACCCACCAATCATCTTGATATATTTTCAAGGGAGGTAATGGAAGATGCTCTTGAGGATTACGAAGGAACCGTTCTTTTTGTTTCACATGACCGTTATTTCATAAACAGCGTAGCATCCCGGATTATTGAAATAGAAGACAGACGGCTTCACGAGTATACGGGAAATTACGATTATTATTCGGAAAAGAAAAAACAGCGGACAAACTTCTCCCTGTCTCAAGAAGAATATAACAACATTGAAACCTTCGCTGAAACTGAAAACAACTCCGACAAAAACAGATATAAAAATCTCAAAAGCCAGCGCAGCCTCAGGCAGAAAATAGAAAAAACAGAGCAGGGCATAAAAAAGATTGAAAAACATATAGCTGAAATTGAAGAAAAAACAACCTCTGCCGGAGATGACTATGAAAAAGCTGAAAATTTGTACCTGAAAAAAAAAGCTGCCGAAAATGAGCTCGAAGAGATGTTCAACCGGCTGCTTTCTCTGAATGAACTTCACGATAAAATAAAATAAATTACCTTGTGATAACTTGACTTGAAATATCAATTATATAAAGTTTTCTTGTTTTTGTAGTATTTCATGAAATATATTTGGAAGGTGTGTAGTTTGAAAATACTGCTTGTCAGCAACATGTATCCGTCTAAAAAAAATCCTGTCTATGGTATTTTTGTCAAAAGTTGCATGAACTCGTTATCAAATCACGGATTCAAAATTGACAAAGCGGTTATTGCCGGAAAAAGCAACATTTTTTTCAAAATTTTCAGATATCTTTTCTTTTATATATCAGGACTTGTAAAAGCCTGGAGCCCCGGATATGATGCTGTTTTCGGACATTACATATCACACATTTCCCCTTTGATGATGCTCATAAAACTCACAAGACCTTCTCTTCCTGTTATAATAAACATACACGGAAGTGATGTTGCTAAAAAAAGTGCTTTCAGATTTTTTGTTGAACCTTTTTCCAGATTTGTAATGAAGCACGCAACCATGGTTGTTGTACCTTCAAAATCTTATCTCAGAAGAGTTTCCCTCATGTATGGCATTGACAGAAAAAAGATTTTCGTTTCACCTTCAGGAGGTGTCAACACAGCTGTTTTCAACCCCGGAGACAAAGCAGAATCGAGACGGAAGCTCGGTATTGATTCTGAATTTGTCTGTGGATATGTCTCCAGAATGTACCCTGAAAAAAGATGGAATATTTTTTTTGAAGTTTTTTTAAAAACCCTTGAAACCAAAACAGATGCCGTGGCAATAGCCGCCGGAGACGGTCCTGAAAAAAAAGAACTCGAAGAGTTTGCAGAAAAAAAGAAAGTATCTGACAGAGTAATCTTTCTGGAAAATATTGAAAGAGACCTTCTTGCAGATGTGTACAGAGCCATGGATATTTTCATTTTTCCCTCTGTTCGTGAAAGTCTCGGCCTTGTAGGTCTTGAAGCCATGGCATGCGGAATCCCTGTAATTGCAACCCGCTCCGGAGGTGCTCAGGAATATGTTGAAAATAAAATCAACGGATTTCTGGCAAGAAAGGACAACCCTGACGATTTTCTGGAAAAACTCATGGACTACAACTCTCTTTCCGAAGAACAGAAAAAAAAGTACTCCGAAAAAGCCGTTTCAACTGCAAGAAAATTTTCCGCAGAAAAAGTTGCTGAAAATTTAGCTGAAGCAATAAAAAAAGTCGTTGAAAAGAACGAATCATAAGAAAAACGGGAACAAGCGACAAATGATTCAGAAAAGAAATATATTCGCTTTTTTCATTGCATTCATACTTGTCGTCCTGTTGTTTTTCAATGAGATAACTGCTTTTCTTACAAATATAAAATATATACAGTATTTTGACGAACTTTTTATGATCGTTCTTATATTTTATGTACTTATTACTCTTTCTCTAACACGGAAAGTATCAAAAGATCACCTATCTGTATTTCTGGTTTTTTCGGCAATGGTTGCAATGACTCTGGTAAATCGCAACGCTTCATATATGAAAATCCTCATACAGAGTTTTATACATCTGAAATTTTTCATATTCTTTTATATTTTCAGAGAAATAAAAAAACGCTTCCCGGGACTGCTTGAAAGGGTATTTTTCTCTTTGTTTGTCCTGTCCGTTACGGGCATAATTGTCTCTTTTGTTCTGCAGGAAAGTTTCATATCCTTTTTTGGAATCTCCCCGCTTTACCGCTATGGGCTATTGCGCATACACGGATTTCAGCTCAACATCAATAATCTCGCAAAAACATGCTCCATTTTTTTTATATACTTTGTTTTTTTCAGAGAACGCCCCCTTCAGCGACATCTGTTTTTCATTTCAATTGCCGCTTTTTCTATTTTTGTAACTTTAATTTTCGGAAGCAGAGCAATTCTCGTTGCCCCGCTGCTTTCCATATTCTTTTTTGAAAAAGAAAAATTCAGAGACAAAAAAATATTCATATTTGTCAGTTTTTTTATCATTATCGTTCTTCTATTGATTTTACAGATGCTTAAAACAACTGAATTATATGAAATAACCCTTAAAAACATAGAAGACATATCAGACGCCGAGCAAAGCTCCTACATAAGAGGAATAATGATATACTATGGATTTGTATTGTTTTTTAAACACTTCCCCTTCGGAACAGGTGCCGCTTCTTTCGGCAGTGTTCTTTCGGAAGGAAGCCCTGTATACACAAGACTCGGGCTGGATAAACTGCTGTTTTTCAAAGAAATGGAAGGCGTATACGACAGCAACCTCGCCACTGTCATGGGAGAGTTCGGCCTGACGGGATTGCTGATGTTTGCGTTTCTGATTTATACAGTCCTGAAACGACTCAAATCAAAAGAGTATAATTATGATAAAACTCCTTCTTACTACAATCTGCTTATTATGCTTTTCATAGTTTTCAGTATTTCGGGACCGACTTTCATGCATTCATATACATCTTTACTGTTTGCTCTGGCACTGAATTTAAGACTTGGCTATACAGCAGAGAACGCATCATGTGGGAAAAAGACACTGACTGAAAGTGAGTGTGTATGAAGAAAGTAATTTGTCTTTCGACAGGTTCTCTTTTTGCAAATCTATCATTCGTTTGTTTTTAGGAAGTATATTCTTCTTGACAACAAATACAGGAAACTGGAGATGCAACGAACTTCAGAATGTATTGATACGAGGCGTAAGAAAAGATGGGGTTTGCTATTGCAGGTATTTATGGTATCTTTTTTTGTTTGATTATTGA
>JAWOGE010000314.1:0-24217 GCA_046497165.1 bacterium
ACGCACTGATGACTCTTGAACCTCCTCAGTGGAAGTTTACTTCCGGTAACAAAACTATGATTTCACTGTTTAATATCGAGTCAGAAGAGGAGCTCAAAAAACTCGGCCCAGGAGACCTTTCGCCTGAATATCAGCCCGACGGGACATTGTCTTCACAAAAAGCTGAAAAAACGATAAAGAAAGCTATGAAAACAGGTTCTCATCTTTTTGAATGGATACATAAAACAGTTGATGGAAAACAGTTTCCCGCAACAGTTCTGCTCTCGTATACTGAAATTGAAAAAGGCAAACCTTTTCTTCAGGCAACTGTGAGAGATATAACGGAAAAGAAAAAAATGGAATCTTTACAGGAACGCCTTCAGTCTGCTGTAACTCATGCAGGAGAACTTTTTGAAATTACTGATTCCGATGGGGGCGTACTTTTTGTAAATCCGGCTTTCGAAAAAATAACAGGTTATCCCAAAGAAGAAGTGCTCGGAAAGCATGCAAGAATACTCAAAAGCGGCGAACAGTTAGCAGAACATTACATGGTAATATCTCCCTTTATTCAGAACCGGGAGAAGGTTCTACTTTCAAAATAACAATTCCAATTTCCCTCGAGAAGACAAAGGAGGTAAAAAATGCAAAAAACAAACATTCTCTTTGTTGATGATGAGCCGAAGATAATAAGGGGCATACGACGAATGCTGATAGACAGAACAGATGAATGGGATATGAGTTTCGCGGAAAGTGGAGCGGAAGCCCTTGAACTCCTTGATAAAAAACACTTCGATGTTGTAGTTTCCGATATGCGCATGCCTAGGATGGACGGAGGAGCTCTGTTGAAAAAAACTAGCGAACTTTACCCCGATACTGTGCGTATAATTCTTTCCGGATATTCCGAAAAAGCTTTGATAATGAAGACTGTTAACGCAGCACACAAATTTCTTTCAAAACCTCTCGACAGCGAAGAGCTGGAACTGACTATCAGAAAATCCATAAATCTCAGAAAAATTCTCAGCAATGAAAAACTTCTCACGGTTATTTCCAGAATTGATTCAATCCCAGTTCTTCCTCAGATATACAAGAATCTTCAGCGAGAAGCTTCCCGTGAGGATTTTTCTCTCGGAAAAATTGCTAAAATAATTGAAAAGAATGTCGTAGTGGCGGCAGGCATTTTGAAAGTTGTCAATTCATCTTTTTTCGGACTTCCCAAAGAAATAAACAATATAGAACAGGCGGTAAGCTATCTCGGTACTTATGTTATAAAGTCACTGATATTGTTTTCAAATGTGTTTTCATCTTTTGATTTTTCTCCAAAAGATATACCTTCCATTGACCATATAAATGATCACTCCATAAAAACAGGAGAGCTGGCAAAAAAACTTTATATGCATTACAATGAAGCAGACAAGAAGACTGGAGAAAAAGTAATGATAGCCGGTATGATGCATGATATAGGTAAGTTTTTGCTTGCAAACAGGAAAAAGAATTTTTCTTCGGATGACGAAATAACATCTGATACTTCCATATGGGACATGACAGAAAAAGAAGAGTATGAGATGTTTGGTATATCTCATGCGGAAGCCGGAGCTTACCTGCTGGGGCTCTGGTCTTTTGAAGACCCTATTGTAGAGGCGGTGGCATACCATCATAACCCCGATAAAGTCCCGGGTAAAATAAAATTTTCAATTCTGACGGTAATACATATCGCTGAAGCGACCATAATTCGCTTGGAAACAAAGAGAAAAGACACCTTTGATATAAAATATCTTTCTCATGTAGGAATCGGTGTTTCAGTAATAAAGACAGCAACAGACTATTACAAAGATTTAATGAAAAATGGAGAGAAAAAAAATGACACACAAAATTTTACTGATTGATGATGAGCCGAAGGTGTTGTCAGGATACCGACGCATACTCGGAATGTATTATGACCTTGTAACTGAAGAAGATCCTGTAGCTGCAATACAACTTATGAAAAAGGATTCTTCTTTTTCTGTAATAATTTCGGATTTTCGAATGCCGAAAGCAGATGGCAACCGAGTTTTATCTATGGCTCGGGATATCTGCCCTGACGCTGTTCGTATCATGCTCACCGGCAATGCTGATCTGAATGTTGCAATTGATGCTGTAAACAACGGAAACATTTATAGATTTCTTCAAAAGCCGTGTTCAACTAAATTGTTGAAAAAAGTTATAGATGATGCCATAATTCAAAATCAGCTAATAACTGCTGAAAGAGATCTTACTGAAAAAACACTTCAGGGAAGTATAAAAATTCTCATAGAAATACTGTCATCTATAAGTCCTGCAACATTTACCTTGGTTCAGAGAGCACGACTTCTCGGAAAAAAAATATGTAATCGAATAAATATAAAGCGTTCTTGGGAATTTGAGCTGGCCATACTGCTTTCCAAAATAGGATACATAACCCTTCCTCAGGAGATACTGGAAAAAAAGAATGAAAACATTTCACTTACTTCCGAAGAGGAAAGCATATTTTTAACCCACTCTTCCATTGCCAGAAAATTACTCATAAATATTCCCCGTCTTGAGAACATAGCAGAAGCTATAGGTCTTCAGATGTCAATTTCAAAAAAAGACATTGGGGAATATAGCAAAATTATTCGGGATATGGCTCGTCTTCTTCATCTTGTGCTTGATTTTATGGAAGAAGATATGAGGTCATCGAAAGAAGAAGCCGTTAAAATGATAGAAAAAAACAGCGACGACTACGATGATGATATGAGAGACGCATTGATTTCTGAAACAATGAGTATCAATAAACAATACATTATCAGAAAAATTTCCGTTAAGAACCTTAAACCTGGCATGATTCTTGCCGCTCCGATATATGATGTTAATGGTATTCTGCTTGCTTCCAAATCAACAGCTGTTACAGAAGTTCTTAAAATGAAACTTGTTAATTTTATAAAATATGGTCGTAAACTCAAGTCAATAAAGGTGCTTATGCCTATAAATGAAAAGCCGTCATCTTCAAATGTCTGAGTTGGATTATTTGGCTCCTGTAATTTTTTCGGGCTCATATAATTTTCAAGTAGGTTTAGGGTTTTTGAATAGTTTTCAGGTCACCGCAAACTCTTTTCTGTGAATCGCCTTTATGCCGGTTATCTTTCTGCTGTTTTTTTGAACAAAAGAAATTTTAAAGTGGAAATGTTCGCACGGTTATACAGCTCTTCTCCTCCTCCGATGCCGCCGGTGTAGCTTGAAAAGTGATTGAAATAGGACATATTGAAAACATCTGAGATTGTAAAGCGGTAAGTTTTTTCACTGTCAAGAACAGCGGAAGCGAAAGATGAGTTTCCCCATCTGTCCCAGTTATCAATTCCGAGATGGGGCATAAAAATCGTTTGTGATGCTATTTCAGACATGTCTGATTCATCAAAGATTGTTATTTTTTTCACACAGGCTGTTATTCCGGTGTCAATTGGGCGACCACTGCCGTATTCAATCTGAATGAGATATTCTCCATTTTCCGGAGGACTCCAGCCGGAAACATTCAGAGAAGATTCGGGAATTCCCCAGTCTGCAAAATGATTCCGGCCGTGTTCAGAAGTGTTAAAAGCTTCATCAAACCCTTCTGCTGTGATTTTTTCAATGCGTTCATAATCGTTTCCCCACCAGCACTGAGGGTCAGAATGGTGAGAAATGTTTTCCGATGTCGGATATTCAGCTGCCACACTGTAACAGCATGTTTTTGATACACAATCTTCGGAATCAGGGTCTGTCCACTCTGTTGAAGAAAGGTTTTTATCTATCATATTTCCGTTTCTGAAAATACGATAGCTTATTCCGCTTTCTTTTTCATTCCATTTCACGGTTATTTCCTCGTTTTGCCGGCCGATTTCCATAATTGACACAGGCTCGGGTGTAAAACAATTTTTGTGGTCGGCACAGTTTTGCAATGTCATGGAACTGTGACCTTTGCGAGGGTTTTCAAGTTTGAACACAATTGTGTTTTTTCCGTCCTGAAGATCAAAAGGGCTGAATTTGTCTGAAGCGTAGCTTGTTCCGTTCAAATCTATCTCAGATACAGTGTGCAGAACAGTTTCGTCACCTGAAGGTTCCGGAAGTTCAATGACTATGTCAACGGATTTATCCCTGAACAACATGTTTGAAATAGTTATTTTGTTGCTGTCCGGAAAATATTCCCGAATAACCGACGCAGGAATGGCGGGATTTATGAAGATATCTCCGTTTTCAACGGACAGACCGAGAATTATGTCAAAAACCATAGAAAGATAGCCGGCCACCGACCAGAGTTGTCTTCTCGAATTAACCACCGGACCGCTCAGGTCACCGTCTTCATAATAGTTTCTCAAAGTTGTGAATTCAAAGTTTTCCATGTTTGACAGATTGAGAGCTGCTCCATTCACTATGGACTTCATACTGTGAAGCATAACTTGCGTATTATCCACATCTTTTGCAGCACGCAGAAAAAAAGCCGAAACAAAAGGCCATATTCCTCTGTTGTGGTATACCGGTATTCCAGGCTGTTGAGGCCATATAACCGGAGGCCCTGCTTCGGTTACCGGATAGGAAGAGATCATCTCTATAGCTTTTTTATCATCGGTTATGCCGGTAATGACGGCAAGAGATATTCCGAGAAGATCAAACTGTTTGACAGGGTGATCATCTAAAAAAGTTGTTTTCATACTGCTGTATATTTTGGAATCCTCTCTGCTGAATGACAGATCTACGGCATTTTTAAGATCTTCTGCCCATTGACTGTATTTTATCGCCGCTTCATTTTCTCCCAGTTCTTCGGACAATACGGAAGCTTTACGAAGAGCGGCATAATGAAGAGCGTTTGTGGAAAGAGTTTTCGACATCCCTATGTGAACTGTGTTGTTTGAAGTCCACGGAGGATATGTCTGTTCTCTCCAGTCGAGGAAAGACTGCTCTCCTCTGTAAAGTCCGTCTTTGGCATCAAAAATGTGAATACGGTCGGTTTCGATGGTGTTTATAAGGGCAGTGTAAACAGTGTTTTTAAAAGTTTCCCGTTTTTCTCCGTTGAGGAAAGGTATTGTTTTAGATGCTCCGAGAAACCAGCTGATCCTGTCAGTACTCACGGGCCAGCTTCCGCCTGAACCGGTGTCCTGAACAACCTGAAGATTCCCGCTTCCTGCTGCGGCTTTTTTCTCTGAAAGCTTGAACATCAGAGAGTTTTGAGTTCGTACAGGTTCTAAAAAACCCAAAGACAGAAATGCGGCATAAGCGGTGTCTCTTGTCCAGACATAGTTCCACTTTTCTCCGGTTTCAAAACAGGAACAATCCACTCCCTGTCCATTGTTGAAGCTGCCGTCGCTTATCTGTTCCACACTGTTTTCGCGGACCTCTTCCAGGGCCATGGCAAAAAGTGCATCAAACATGAGATTCCCGGAACGAAGAATCATCTGTCCATGCTTTTCGCTGATCTCTCTTTTTCCGGAAGCGGGAACAGAATCTCTCAAATCCTCTGTTGTACTTATTGTGTAGGTTTTAAGATCTTCTCCTGATGCGGAGACAGAGGCAATTTTTCCCCTGAACGAGATGACAGTGTCGTCAAAAACTCCGGTTTCATCACTATCATCATGCTCTACGGAATCGCTGTCTTCATCGAAGTAAAAATCGTCTGTATCATCTGTCGTGTAGTCATAGTCAGGATACTGGTCTGAGTCAGTTTGAGTTTCATCGGGTCTGGAATCATAAATATTCCCGTCTTTAACCCAGAAAACGCTTGTTTTTGAAACATAGTTTTTTTCATTGTTGTTGTCCCAGTTCCCCTGACCGTCATTGAAAGCAACAGTAACCGAACCTCTCCAGATATTGTGTCTGTAACGAAACCATTTACCATTATGGCGGGGCATTTTTTTTCCGGGTGGATTTGTCCAGCCCGTTCCATCGTTAAAATGTATCCTGGGTGACGACCATTCAGTGAAATAATAGGCGGTAAATCCATATTCCGATTCATCTGTGTCACTGTTTTCATGGATGTCGCTTATGTCCGTATCATGTTCTTCGTTTTTTTCGTCACTACTGCTTTTGTTGCAACCTGCAAAAATGAAAAAAACCGTTAATATCATAATATAACGCAGAAAATTCATTTGCCCCTCCCTGTTTGTAATCAGGTATAAAATATTGTAACATTTATGCACGCAAAAGCAAAAGAACTTTTCAGCTGAAAATAGTCTCCTGAAACGGTTTTTTTGAAAGACGGAAACTTTTTCTGTGAATTGGTGTGGAACCATATTTTTCAAGCATATTATAGTGATGTTCTGTGGGGTATCCTTTATGCTTTTCAATTCCGTATTCCGGATAAATGTAGGCCCAGCGCTTCATTATTTTGTCCCGGTGAGTTTTTGCAAGAACAGAAGCGGCGGCTATGCTTTCGCTTTTTCCATCTCCTCCCACAACAGCTTTTTCATTTTTGAAGGAAAATGTGATTTTGTTACCATCTATGAGAACAAGCGTTTCTTCTCCTGTTTTTTTTATAATCCTGTTTATCACTCTTTTCATTCCCCATAAAGTTGCTCCGAGTATGTTCATTCTGTCTATTATATGAGGAAGCACTGAATAAACGGACCATATGCTGTTGTTTATTATGAGAGGAAGAAGTTCCTCTCTTTTTTTTACTGAAAGTTTTTTGGAATCACGGAGACCTTTAATTTCTCCTGTCAGAGAAACCGCCGCGGTGACAACAGGACCACACAAAGGACCTCTTCCGGCTTCGTCAACACCAACTATTTTATTAAACCCCTGCGAAAAATACTCTTTGTCAATGTTCTTTTTCATGAAATTATATCAGGGTCATACTGCATCCCGAACCGGATTTCTTTCCCGAGTCATCTTCTTCAACTATTTCCACAGTATCTGTATCGCTTGTTTCATCATCATTGTCTGGAATAGTTCCCTGGTCATCATCTTCCCAGCCTTCCCAGTCGGGCGGAACACATCTTCCTTCTTCACAGCGGGCTTCAGGGTCACGACAGTCTTGTCTATCTCTGCATTTACGAAAACAGACACCCTCTTTTTCACTGATTTTTGCATGACAGATATATTCGTCGTTTTCAGGACGACACTCGTCATCGCTCGAACACGAAGCAAGACATACATCGACCATTTGCCCACCTCCGGAAGGTCGTTGCACACATTTACTTTCACCGGGGCAATATCTGTCATCCTGATTTTGACACATGGCGATGCAGTATCCGTCCGGAAAGTATGGATCCGGCATGCAATATCCCTGGTGAGCACATTCGTCGTCCGAGCTGCAGGCACCTCCTATATCTGATGGAATGGGACGACAAACTCCGGAATCACAAAAGGAGTTCTCTTTACAATCTTCATCAACTTCGCATATTTTTTGACAAACTCCGAGGCTTTCATCGGAAGAACATCTGTAATCTTCCCGTTCACATGGTGTTATTGGAGAACATTCAACAGCACAGTGATAAGATGTTTGACTTTCATTGACAGCAACGGCTCTGGTTCCGTCAGGACAGGGTTCCCCTCCTGAAACAAGAAGACATATTCCGTCATCGTCCAGAGTTTTACCGAGATCGAATGCACAAACAAAATCAGACTCTTCGTAATCTCCGTACACACAATCTGATGCTGTTTCACAGGGACCACCGAGGAAAATTTCTTCGGCACACCCTTCATCCACATACCCATCGCAATTGTTGTCTATATTGTTTCCACATGTCTCAGAATCTTCTATATTTTCACACATGTCAAACCCAGCAGCCAACCTCACGGCTTTATGAAGATTAAGTCTTCCATGACCGAATTTTATGCTGTGACCGTTTTCATCATACATTCCGGTTTCGGGATTTACTTTGTCAGCACTTTCATGCATAATTTCAATTGCTTCTTCCGCTGTAAGTTCAGGTTTAACTGAAAAAAGAGTGCCAAAAAAGCCTGTTACCACAGGAGCGGCGGCCGATGTTCCTGAAAATATAAGAGAGTAGTCTCCATCGAAATCTCCGTATCCCGGAATGGCGGTTGTGGCAATTCCGAGAAGAGGCATCTGAGAAAGTGAAGGGGCGGCTATATCTATGACAGAGCCATAATTTGAATATGTCACTCTTGTATTGAAAGCTGAAATAGCGGCAACCGTGACAAGTTCAATGGAGACATCCTTTTCTCCTCTTTTAAAGTTGAATGTATGAGAAAGGGGTTCCCAGTATTCCGAATCCGTGGCTTCGTTACCTGCGGCAAATACAATGACGCCGCCTTTTCCGTCACGACCGTTTTTCATAAAACTTTCGTAAGCTTCTTCCTCATCTGGATACATAGGGATGTAGCCGTAATCTGAAACGGGACCGAAACTGCAGTTGATGGCAGATATTTTTTCATCCTCTACATATTTTTCATACGATTTTATATGACCTTCCGAGGAAGCACCGGCCTGACCTGTTGCTGACATATATTTTACCGGGTAAACAGAACACCAGGGACACATTCCCGACATGCCTTTTTCGTTACCCAGGGCAGCGGAAACCCCTGCACAGTTGGTTCCGTGAGAAAGAGCCGCTCTCTCATAATATTCCATTCCTTCGATGCCGGAAAGATCGGGCTGACCGCCTTCTGACATTGTTATGGCATCAAAACCTTTTTCAACATTCAGATCCTCATGATCAAGAACTACACCGCTGTCCATAACAGCTATCTTTGTTGAATCGTCTACTTCTATGGTTTCTGAAAATAAAAATTCCATGGCCGCGTCAAAACGAACATCTGAATTTTCCGGAATTTTTATGTTGTCCTGATTATAGCCGTCAACACTGCCGGTGTTATAAAGATACCACTGCCTGTCATAGTACTCATCAGCAGGTGGGTATTCAGGAGTGTGTCTTAATGCCACCTGTCTTATGAGATTCGGGAAAGCGTGACCGTCATTATTTTTAACAATTCGGTGAGCTGTTTCAACACTGTTACTTTTAACGGAAAAAGAGGTCAATCCATCAAGTGCGGGAAATTTTTCTTTCACCTTCATGTCATATTTTTTTTCCATATAATCTATGGAGCGGAGGCCTCTCCAGAAAACAGTTTTTTCCGCAACAACGGGTTGATCTCCGGCTGTATAAACTGGAAGAGCACCTTCTGTATCAAGTCTGAACAGAACCACAGAATCTCCGATATTCAACTCAAGAGCAACGGGAATAACAGAAAGAGTGTTTCTTTTTGTGTGTGACAAAATATCGGCACTCATATTTTCCAGTCTTGTTATTTCCAGACTTCTTCCACTTTTATAGTGTAATTCAGTAGCAGAAAGAGAAAAAGCAGACATAATAATTAAAGTAAAAATAGATAAAAAAAGGAATTTCATAAAATCCTCCTTAAAAAATAAAATAAGTTTTAAAGTCAACTGACAGTAATACAAGCAATTTTTACTCCGAAGTGATATGATATGTAAAAACAACTAATTATATCGGTCTGTCACAGGAAGCACTATTACAAATCCAGCTCCACCCAAATTGGAATCGACTATTTTTATATAACCTCCGGCCTCTTCAACTCTTTTTTTTGTGTTACTGAGTCCGATTCCTGTTCCTCCGGGTTTATTGGTGTAGTACATGCCGAAGATTTTTTCTTTTTCCGGTTCGGGGATCCCTTTTCCTGAATCTTCTATGAAAAGATGATATTTTTCGTTCTGAAGTTTCCCGCTTATACGAATTTCACCTCCTGAATCCTGAAGCTCTTCCCAGGCATTTTTAAGCAGATTCAGCATAATTTCTCTGAAAGATGACAACGGCAGTGCGAGCAATGAGGAATCAACAGATTTGAAATACAGAGAGATATTTCGTTTTTCACACTCATTTTGATAAAACGAAAGAAAAGCTGTCAAATCTCCGGGAAGAGATGTTTTCTTTTCAATATACTTTTTCTCACGGTTGAAACGAATCATATCCATATAACTTCCGGTGATATTTTCAAGTCTCGCAACTTCTGTCACTATGAGTTCAAGAAAATCGGAAACCTCAGAAGTTGTCATCTTGCTTATATTTTCATTGAGATATTCGCTGTTTATTTTTATGGTGTTCAAAGGGTTTCTTATTTCATGGGTTATTTTTGAGGCCATTTCTCCAACGGCCACCATCCTTTCAGAATCAACCAGTCTGGAAGACATCTGTTCCAAATTTGAGATGTCATGAAATATATAAAAAATTGCTCCGCCGTCATGTTTCTTTTCAATTTCAAAAATTTTATTTTTCAGACGAACTTTTTTTTCGCCTGCTTTTTCAAAAGGGATGGTGGCAAGTAAGTTTGATACAGATTCCCCTGTAATATCGCGTTTTAAAGAGAACCATTTTTTAAAAGTGCTGTTTGCAAATGCTGAATTACCATCAGATCCTTCGATTATTATGCCCACTGTAAGTTCGTTGAGAATTTGTCTGTATCTTTCTTTTATATACGACTCTCTTTTGAGTTTTTTCTGAATTTCTGAATTTTTTTCTTTGTTTTTGTCCAAAGAAGACAGAAGAGATTTCACTATAAAAGGTTCAGATGCTGAACGAATTTTATCAGGAATATTAAGAGTTTTAAGGTAGCTTTTTTTTCTATAATCTTTTAAAATAAAAAATAAAAGAAGCCCGACAAAGTAAGCAACTGAAATTGCAAAGGTTGTTAGGGTTCGTTGCCTCATGGTTTTTTTTCTGTTCAGATAATATTTTCTTTTTTGCTGTATGAAAGAGTTTGATGAAAAAAGCAGCAGTCTTTTTACTATTTTTATATCCGACATCAGAGTGTTAAATTTTTCCGTGTTAATTTCCTCTTTTTCCATGTAATCAATAAGTAAGGTCCATATGTTATTGCTGAATCTGATAAGTCTTTTTTTTACTTCCGGTTCCATTTCAGCTATGAATTCGGAGAGATTACTTTCATACTTGTTTTTAATTCTTGACAGTAAAGTTGTATCGACGGAAGACAAAGAGATATTACTGTGTCTTAAAAGTGTTTCCAGCATATCCATATTGTCATGAGCACGGACTATATTTGAAAATTTTCTTACATCTTTGTTTGATATTTCAGTATCATGAGAAAAAATCAAGCTGTATGCAAAAGAAAGAAACAGAACAGGAAAAACAATTATTCCTGAAAAAAAGAGTATTTTTTTAATCCATTCCTCCGAATGAGGTTACAAAGTCTCCTCTTTTCACTTCCACAATACTCTTTGTTATAATTGCAGTGGCTGTGTTTTCATATGCTTTGAGGATAACTATTTCAGCAATGGGTTCCCAGGGAAGTTTAGCTAAAAGTTCTTCGTCATCTATTGAATCAAGCCCATCACCTTGTCGATAAATCGTGTACATGTCACCGATGTTCAGACCGACGGCAGCACCTTTATTTATGTAAACCAGATAAGAGTTGCCGTAAAAAACAACGGGATCATACCCGGATAAAATACGGGCTTCAATTTCAATTGAAGACTGATTAACTTCAACAGTTTCAGGAATTTCCTCGTATTCTTTTATGTAGTGTCCCCTTTCTATGGCATCTACAGATTTTGTTATTTTAACCGTAGCTATTCGTTCGCTGTTCACCTCTATAATTTTTCCGCTTCCGGAAACTTCTATTTTGCGACCCAGAACCTCTTTATTTTCAAAATCTTTGATCTCCTCTTTTACGGTGAAAAAATCAACTTTTTCTCCCGGTTGAAATGTTATTTCTCCGAGCTGCACATATATCTTGTCTCCTGTGGAAAGGAGCTCTTTTGTTTCAAAAGATCCGATGACTTTTCCTTTGTTTTCCAGATCAATTTTATCTAAAAACCCAAAAACCTGAGGTTTAAAGAGGGTTGTTGCCATTCTTTTGAATTTGTTTATTCGATATTTTCCGCCCAGCTGTACATAATCCTTGAAACTTTCAGGACGATCGTCCAGCGTTCTTCCTGTTCTTGCCTTTTCACTTGTTTCTCCGAATTCATCTTCGGTCATCATCTCATCAGCTCCGAAATCATCTTCCATTCCGGGAACGGAGATCTGTCCGGTCATTCTGAAAGAAAGAACATTTCCGGGATAAATTAAATGAGGATTTTCTATCTGAGGATTGAGAGACCATACTTTGGGCCAGTACCAAGGGCTGTTCAGGAATCTGGAACTTATATCCCAAAGTGTGTCTCCGCTGACCACGGTGTATTCTTCGGGAGCCTCTTCCGTGTTCACTGAGTCAAGTTTTATGAAGTCCGGAACTGGAACTTCCTCGGCATTTATCGGAGGATTTTCCAAACTTCCCTGAGCGTTGAGAACTGTCAACGAAAATATAAAGGCAGGAAGAATAATCATGTAAGTAAGTTGTTTTTTCATGGCTTCGCCCCTAAATTATGTAAAATTAACTATAATTTTATAACATTTTTCTTTGAGAATGTCAATTTTTTTGTCCTTTTATTTCATATTTTTCCAACTCTGTAACTGTTTGTATTTTCTTTTCAGAGCTTTTTGTATCCTCAAGCATACTTACAATTTTGATAATCCCCACCTGTGCGGCAAAATATCTGAAAAAATAAAGGGTCTTTCCTTTTTCAACTTCTATTTCTGTCATTGTGACAACGGTATCGGGAAAATTTCCTGCTGGAACAGTTACGCTTTTATCAATTTCGGTTACTGTGCTGACCTCTTTTTGCGATGGACTGAGAATGCTTACCCATCTCTGATTGTGAAGCGGAAAACGAAGAAGATATCTGTCTTTGTCCCTTATTCCGCGTTTGTCGGCTTTCATACGGTGTCCTCTGTTGTCAACAAACCAACCGTTCTCCTCTTTTTCTATGACAACTTTCATTTTTCCCGACTCTCCAAGATAATTTACAGAGTAGGTCCAACTGTTTCCCACAGAAAGAGGGAAATAAGCCAAAGCACTGTCCTTGTAATCCATGGATTTCTGATTTTTTCCAGGCAGGGCTGGTTTTTTGGCAGGGGAGGTTGCTGCACATGATAAAAAAACAGAAAACATTGTTATCAGAGCAAAAAATTTTATTTTCACACAATCTCCTTCCAGGGAGTCAAAGTAAAGCTTTTTTTACCGAGGTCTCCAATAATGTCATCGGCAAAAGCAGTAACAGATAAAGATTTTCCAGTCTCTTCACAAATTGAAGTCATCTCTGTGTTTTTCATGCCGCAGGGATACATCATCCTGAAAACATTAACATCTGATTTAATATTAACAGCAAATCCATGTATGGCAACAAATTTTTTAAAGTGAAATCCCACAGAGGCTATTTTTTTCTTCCCTTTCCATATCCCGGGTTGCTTTTCGCTCCATTTAATCTGAGAAATTTCGTGTTTCTCTTTTATAAGTTCAGCCAGAAAATTTCCCCACCATGTAACAAAATCCCTGACACTTCTGAAACCGGTTTTTTTAAAATTGAGGATCGGGTATATGATACATTGTCGCGGACTGTGATATGTAACATCCCCGCCGCGTCTGATTTTAACAAGTGATATTTTTTTTTCAGAAAGCTCTTTGTCGTTCATAAGTATGTTTGAACGATTACCTCTTATTCCCATTGTTATTACCGGTTTGTGTGAAAGAATCAGGACAACGCCTTCACCGTGCTTACCAGATATAATATCTTTTCGTATTTTTTTTTGAAGCTCCAGAATTTTTTCGTAATCCTGAGGTTTCTTGAATACCTGAAAAAAAATGTCAGTACCCCTCTGTCAGTCTGTCACCGAAAGATCTTGGCAACTTAAGCTCATAAATTTTATTTACAACTGAAGAAACATCATAGGCTACTCTATGAAAAGTGATGAATCTGCTTTCAGTATCGAGAACAACAAAACCGCTTCTCGGATCACCGTCTCTCGGTTGACCTACTGACCCCACCGAACACACTGAAGGAGCATCAAAATCAAGAACTATTTTACCGGAAGACAGGTCCAGTTCAACAGGGTGTCCATCTCTCGGAAGCACAACAAAGGACATTATGTGGGAGTGCCCGACAAAATTTACAGATTTGAGAAAAGAGTGCCTGTCGTAAAGTTTTCTTGCCGATGTCACATCAAAAACATATTCAAAACTTTGAGGTTTTCGAGGAGAGCCGTGAGAAGTCATAAAATCAACCTCTGTATCTTCTCTTGTTCTTATGTAAGGGAATGAATTTATAAACGAAAGGGCTTTTTCGTCCAACTGCTCTTTTGTCCAGAACATTACATACCTGGCGGCATCATAATAGTTAGCGATATTTGTTTTTCCCACAACTCCCGCATCATGATTCCCAAGAACATTGTTGGTGCAAACTTTCTGAAGAAGCTCGATGGTTTCCACAGGCCAGGGGCCGTAACCCACTGCGTCACCGAGAAAATATATCTCATGAACTTTCAAATCACGGATTTTTTTCATAACGGCTTCAAAAGCGACAATATTTGAGTGTATGTCACTTATAAATGCTATTTTCATTTAAAGAAGCTCCGCTGCAGCGTTGGCCAGTTGAGAACGCTCACCTTTTTGTAAAATTATGTGCCCGGAAAGGGAAGAGTTAGAAAAGCGGTCCAGAGCATAACTTAACCCGTTACTTGACTCATTCATATAGGGATTGTCTATCTGATAAGGGTCTCCCGTCAGAATGATTTTGGTTCTTTCTCCCACGCGTGAAATTATGGTTTTAACTTCATGGGGTGTGAGGTTCTGTGCTTCGTCAACAAGTATGAACTGTCCCGGTATACTTCTTCCTCTGATATATGTCAGGGCTTCCACTTCGATTATTCCGGATTCCAGAATGCCTTCGATATCTCCGAATTCAGGAGAGGAATAACCTTCGAGAAGGAACTCCAGATTGTCAAATACCGGCTGCATCCAAGGTCTTAGTTTTTCATCCATGCTTCCCGGAAGATAACCGATATCTTTTCCCATGGGATATATGGGTCGTGCAATAAGAATTCTGTTGTATGCTCCCTCTGTCAAACATTTCTGCATAGCCGCAGCCATGGAGAGAAGCGTTTTTCCGGTTCCGGCAGTACCCAGGAGAGATACCAGAGGTATGTCATCATTCATAAGTAAATCCATGGCCATTTTTTGTTCAAGGTTTCTTGGTGAAATCCCCCAGACTTTTTTAAAACGCTTCATGGAGTGTATGGTTTTTATTTCGCCGTCAACTCTGGCGATGGCTTTATGGTTGTTGTTTGCGGCATCTTCAAAAACAATAAATTTATTGGGATGAAATGTTTCCGAAATCTCCTTGTCAAGCATCTCCACGAGAAGTTTTTTGTCTGAAAAAAGATGATCTATTATTTTTCCGTCCACTTTTACTTTCCCGAATCCTTTGGGGAGGTTTGAAAAATTAACTCTTTCATTTTTATATGGTTCTGAGTTGATGCCGAGAACATCGGCTTTTATTCTCATGTTTATATCTTTGCTTACAAGAGTAACTTCTCTGTCGGGATTGTCATCCCTGACTCTCATGGCTGCCGCGAGTATTATGTTATCATTTGTTTTTTTGCTGATACCGTGCAGTGGGAGCTCTTTGTTTTTGTCCTCCGTTAATATCTGTATTTTTCCTCCGTTTTCGGTTTTTACTCCTTCAAGAAGAGATCCTTCCTGTCTGAGTTTTTCTATAAAGCGAGAAAAAGTTCGTGCGGCAAGACCTGTCTGTGACATGTTTTTTTTGAAATTATCAAGCTCTTCTATGACAATAAGAGGAATTACAATATTATTGTCCTTGAAGCGGAACAACGCTTTCGGGTCTGCAAGAATAACATTAGTATCCAGTACAAAAGTTTTTTTTCCCACAATATCCTCCTGATTTCATTCCATTTCTGTTTTTAAATCCACATTGACGGTTATGTTTTTGTCAAGACGAACAACAACCGGTTTTATTTTATAGTTTTCTTTTTTGAACCCGAGAATCATAACGGCTGTACGATTCATAGGGAACTCCCTGGAGCATGGTGTTTTGCACAGATATCGGTTTTTTTCTTTATCGTAAACCTCAACTCCGGAAACATTAGATTGAACTTTCATTGTGATTTTTTTGGGAGCTTTTCGATCAGTTGCAACTTTTCGCGGGGTTTTCCTTCTCTTTTTTTTCACGGCTTTTTTTGCAGTTTTCTCTCTCTTTTTTTCAGGTTGAACTTTTTCTTCTATGGCATCTGTATCTGAAACCTCTTTTTCCGGTTTCGGTTTTCTTTCAGCCACCAGCGGCTCCTTGCCGTGTTTTATAAATAGAATTCCTGTTACCACAGAAGCTATCACAAGCATTCCGATTATCACTGTTAAAGCACCGGTTCTTTTTCCTGACAGTTTTTTCATGTCGTCGATACTCAGATCCTCTTCAGTATCATAAGTTTCCCGTTCATTAAGATACTTTGTGGCGTCTGACGCTGACAAACCGGAATCTTTGCTGTTTGGAAGAGAGCTCAGAAGAGTGGATTCAAAAAGAAAAGAAAGGTTAAGTTTTTCATAAAGCTTATGTTGCGTATAAACTGTTTGAAGAGCTCCGAGAAGCCTGAACATCGAAGAAAATCTTTTTTCAGGGTGCTTTTCCAGGCAATTCATGATTATTCTGTCCATCGATGAAGGAACGCTGCTGTTTACCACACTGGGCATTTCAGGTATTTCATACTGATGTTTATGTAAAACTTTCATATAATTATCATCTGCAAAAGGGAGTTTCCCCGCTATCATCTCATACATGAGGACTCCCAGCGAGTATATGTCTGAAGACGGAGAGACTTTTTTGCCGCCGGCCTGCTCGGGAGACATATATTCCGGTGTTCCGAAAATGGCTCCGGCTTTTGTAAGTTTTTTACCGTCTTTGTTTTCACTGTCCTGGATTTTACTTATGCCGAAATCAACTATTTTTACAAAAGGGCTGGTGTTCTCTTTTTCTGTGAGCAGAATATTTTCCGGTTTAAGATCTCTGTGAATAATCCCTTTTTTATGAGCACGAAAAAGAGCAAACGCTATCTGAGAAGCTACGGAAACTGTTATGTGAAGAGGAAGAACAGGGCCTCTGTTTCTCATATATTCAGCGAGGGATTCTCCTTCTATATATTCCATAACAAAAAAAGCGTTGCCTTCGGTGGTGTATCCGAAGTCAGTTACATCTACAATGTTTTCCTGTCCGATGTTTGATGCGGCAATGGCTTCTCTTTTAAATCTTTCCAGAATATCTTTTTTTTCGCTGAGATCCATGTGAAGAACTTTAATGGCAATTTTTTTCTGAAGTATGGTGTGTTCGGCAAGGTAAACATTTCCCATGCCCCCTTCACCCAGAAGTTTCGTTATTTTGTAGCGACCTCCTACAACTGTGCCTATCAGAGAGAAACGACTTCTGTCAGACAATTAAATCTCCGTAAATTTTTTTTTCAGCCATTCTGTTGAAAAAAACGACTGGTTATTTTTTTTGGGCATCTTGTGCTCCGCTTTTTTTCTTATGTGTTTCAATAAGGTTGTCCACTGATTCTTTTATTTTCCGCAAAAACCATTTTCTGTATTCAAAATGAAGAAATGCGGATTTTATACCGTTTATGGAAAGGGTTTTGATATCTTCGGGAGAAAGGTTGAAATGTTTGTGAATGCGAAAAAACTCATCCGTCATGGTCGTGTCTGTTATAAGCCTGTTATCAGTATTGATGGTAACTCTCAAACCGAGATCCAGATAAAATTTAAAAGGATGGTTTTTTAGTGAAGGAACTGTTCCTGTCTGAACATTGCTGGAAGGACATATTTCCAGAGGAATTCTGTGGTTATTGACATAGTTTAGAAGGTCTCCGTTTTCTCGAAGACGGGTTCCATGGCCTATTCTGTGAGCTCCGCAATAATGCAGAGCCTGGTGTATGCTGTCAGGTCCGTATGCTTCTCCGGCGTGTATGGTTACATTTACATTATTTGAAAGAATTAGATTGAAAGCATCTAAGTGCTCCCTTGCCGGATAGTTGTACTCAGCTCCAGCAAGGTCAAAGCCCACTACACCCCGATTTTTAAATGCCACTGCCAGTTCCGCCATCTGCATGCTGACTTCAGGTGATATGTTTCTTATTCCGCACAGTATTACACCTGTTTTTATGTCAAAATCGTTTTCGGCATCTTTCAGACCTTCCAGAACTGCCTCTACAATATTTGTCAGAGGAATTTTCTTCTGAGTGTGAAGAACGGGTGAATAACGAACCTCCATATATTTTACATTTTCAAGGGCGTTGTCTTCTGCCAGTTCATATGCCGCTCGGTAGAGAGCTTCCGGTTTCTGTAGAACTTGCAGAGTTATATTGAATCCTTTGAGATAATCTTCGAGAGATTTATGATTTTTTCCCGGAGATATAAGTGCTCTAAGTTCTTCTTCGCTATCCACCCCCAGATTTACGCTCTGTTCTTCGGCCATTTTCATTATAGTGGAAAGCCTCAGAGAGCCATCAAGGTGAACATGAAGATCCGTTTTGGGAAGTTTTTTAAAAAAATCTCTGTTAAAAGAATATAAGTCCGACATAATTTATGACTTCTCACATATCTTTGCAATCAACAGGATCCATAGCATCCATCATAGCATGACCTTTGACGCTCAATATTTCTCCCACTTTGCTGCTGTGTTCAAGAAAATATACAATTCCGCCCGCCTGTCCTCTCGGGGGTTCTTCAAGAAAACATATTTCGGAAAAAACTCCTTCGGAAGAAGTTATTTCAACTTTATAAAGTTTGTCAAGCCCCAGAAAGTGCACTTCATTTTTAACAACTGATGAGCCCGTTATCTGTAAAATAAAAGCGGTGTAAGACTCGCTGTCGAAAGTGTTTGCAAAAAAAACTTGTATAATGGGTATCTTGTGTCCGGCACTTGTCTGTATATGTTTTTTCACTGCCCATGTAAACTCACCGTAAGCTTCATCGACATCTTCGGAATTGTAGACCAGAGTTCCCTCACCCATTTCAATGGATTCGAAAGGTGTTTGCGAATCGTTGATTGTTCCGTAAAAAGAGAAGGTCGGGACATCCCATTTTTCATACATTTCAGCATCTTGTGTGCCTACATCAACAGTTTCATACTCATGGTAAAGATTACCTGTTTCGTTTTTGTAATCATAACTCGGCATTTCATTTTGAGGAGGTTCAAAACATGAGGAGAAAAACAGACAGAATATCAGAAAAAAAAGATATTTTCCGTACTTCATGGACATGGCTCCGATAATCATTCTACTACAGTCATTATATATGAAAATCTTTTAAAAACAATTCTTTTTTGAATCAACTCAGATTTTGTGTAACTCTTCTGAATCAGAATTCTTCCCCATGTTTTGTAACTCATAATCCAACGATTCAGCTCAAAAGAGGTTCTTTGTGATAAAAGCCAGAGTTTGCTATTGTAAGTTTTGATGGTATATTGTCCTGTGTTTGATTTTCGAACAGATGGGTTTTCACTGTATGCTGACATCATATTTCAAGCGATCAACTTTTAGAAAAAATGTCTTGACTCTTTTGACTGGTACAGTAATAGCGAAACTTATTCCGCTGCTTTTTTCTCCTTTTCTTACAAGAATATTTTCGCCCGAAGATTTCGGAATCTATGGGCTTATGTATAGTTTCACAACTGTTCTGACAGTAGTGATATGCGGCAGATACGAATCATCTATTTTATTGCCTGAAAAAGATGAAGATGCTGATTCTCTGCTGATTCTCGGATTTTTAATCGCTTTTGTTGTTTTATTTGTTCTCATTTTTTCTGTATCTTTTTTTTCTGATAACATTGCACAGATGATAAACAGCAGAGAGTTCAGCAGATATTTGCCGGCACTTCCCTGGATAGTTTTTATAACAGGAGTAACATCTCTTTTTGCGTACTGGTTTAACAGAAAAGCTCAATATGGAACAATAACCGTAAAAAGAATAACAGAGTCTGTTGCATCTTTTTCCTCACAACTGATATTCGGTCTGGTGGGTTTTCTTTCATGGGGGTTGATTTTTGGTAGAATAGTTGGAGTTTCGGTTTCTTTTTTGTATTTTTCTTTCAAATATTTTAAAACAGTAAAGACCGGTATTACTTTTAATATCAAAAAAATGTTGGATAATGCAGTCAGATATCGAAGATTTCCGCTTTACCTGGTCCCCGGACATCTTCTTAATACTATCTCCATGCAGATCCCGGTTTTTCTTTTTGCATCTTTTTTTTCCAGTTCTGTTGTAGGTTTTTACACTTTTACTTATAGAATCGCATACACTCCCATGTCTGTTATCGGGAAATCCATTGAGACTGTTTTCAGGCAGAGAGCGGCAGAACAGTACAATCAGAAAGGACACTTTCATGACCTTTTTAAATCGGTTTTCCTGAGGCTTTTTTCATTTTCAGTTGTTCCTTTTGTGATTTTTGCTTTTTCAGCTCCTTTTCTATTTTCGGTTTTCTTCGGCGATGAGTGGAGGGAAGCCGGAGAATATGCAAAAATACTATCCGTGATGTTCTTTTTTCAGTTCATAACAACTCCGCTTACCGCCACTTTTGTTATTTTAGAAAGACAGGATTTGGAACTGTACTGGCAGATATTTAGATTCGTTGCAGCCGTAGGGTCCATATTTACAGGTTATTATATTACCGGCGATGCAGGTGCTACATTGTGGTTTTTTTCAATTTTCTTTTCTCTTATATATTTAACGGCTTTAATTGTTACCTACATGCTCAGCAAAGAAAAACAAAAGAAAGGTGAAAAATTATGAAAAACTCTTCAAAATCAATGATTTTTCATCATTCCCATGAAATTCTTGAAAACCCTCAGACAGGATCTCAGGTAAGAGCAAAAAAAATGTTGGAAGCATTTATAAAATCAGGGTATGAAGTTGAAGAAGTAACTGGGAAAATACAAAAAAGAAAAACAAAAATTTTAGAAATAAAAAAGAAAATTGAGGAAGGGAAGGTTTATGATTTCTGCTATTCCGAATCAGCTACAATGCCGATGCTTATTGTGGATAAATATGAAATTCTTCGAAACTTTAATTTTGATGTCAAATTCTTTTTGTTTTTGAAAAAGAACTCTATTCCTGTCGGGCATTTTTTAAGAGACATATACTGGTGTTTTGAAAAGGACTGGGTAACTAAATCATGGATCAAAAAAAAGATTTTAAGGCTGTTCTATAAATATGATTTGAAAATGTATAATAAATGTCTGGATGTTCTTTTTGTCCCGACGCTGCATTTTATGAAGTATCTTCCGGAACTTAATGTTCCGGCAGTGTCACTTCCTCCGGGTAACGACACTCCTGATATAAACATAAAAAAAGATAAAAAATGTGAATGTTTGAATTTTATATATGTGGGAGGGGTTGTGCCTCCTCGATACAATGTAGCTGAATTTTTAAAGTCAGCGATTGAACATCCGGAGCATCAATTTTATCTTATATGCAGAAAAAAAGAATGGGAAAAAGCCGAGAACTTATATTTTGCAAATATGGAAATTCCTGCAAACCTTATTGTAGAACACCTTAAACACAACGAACTTGCAGACAGATATGCGAAGGCAGACATATCTTTTATTAATGTGGGTCCTCATGAATACTGGCAAATAACCTGGCCCATAAAATTTTTCGAGTCAATGGGTTATGGTCTTCCTTTGCTTACAGTAGGAGACAGTGTATGTGCTGAATTCGTCAGAAAAAATGATCTGGGCTGGAATATAAACGAGAATTTTACAATGAACTCTTTTATACAATATATTCAGAACAACTCCGAGGATCTTATTCATAAAACAGAAAATGTTGTCAAAATCAGAAAAGATAATTCATGGCAGAAAAGAGCCGAAAAAGCGGCAAAAGAAATAGTAAAACATTTTTCACAATAAACTGCAGAGTAAACTGTTCGACAAACCCCATGAGATCCACACATGCAAGTTCATTTTTATACGGTGATTTTGACGGAGCATTGTTGACAGGCATTTGTGTACCATGTTCTGTCTTTGAAGATATGGCTGTCAGAAATATCGGTTTTTTCGGGAAATATCAAAAAAAGTATCAAACTTATCAAAGATATTATGTTTTATTATGGAGACCTTTTTCTCAAACAATTCATGGGGAAATGTTTTCAGCCTTGAAACTATTTCCTGTTCTGAAAAATCGGTATCTTCAATAATAAGATATTTTTCCAGTTCGGAACCAAAATACTCACAGATCATACTTCTTATTTTATCCTGCCAGGGATAAACAAAAAAAGGCACTCTGCAGCTTGCAGCAAAAATTGCAGTATGCATTCTGTGACATATTATAAAATCAAGCTTATAAAAAACTTCTGGAACAGTTAAAGGATTTCTCAGGTTTATAATTTCGTTCTTAATAAGAGTATGGACATTGCCAGCAATTTTTTTAACAAAAATATGATCCTCTGCAAAAGCAGAGTTTATAAAAACTGTTTTGATATTCAGTGTTCCTGCTAATTTTACAAGAGTTTCAGAGAAATTATCAATTGCAACCTTCTCGGAAACTCCGCTATTTTTATGCTTCATTATATTTACTCCAAAAGCTTCAGAGTTTTTTTTCCCGCTGACTTCTTGTGTTTTATTTTCGGAAAAAATGTCATCAATAATGAATGCGGGATCGGGGAAAAGATGAATTTTTTTCGAGACACCAAGGGATTTCAGTATGTTCAAAGACCTTTCATCTCTTACCGAACAAAAATATGATTTTTCAACAATATTTCGCAACTTTCTTTTCCAAGGCAGAGAAAACGGCCCGACACCCACAGAAAGAATGACAATTTTTCTTTTATCATGAAATTTATTTACCAGTTTATTAATCGAATGAAGGAAAACGCAACCGTTTTTGTTAAAAAAAAGATTCCCGCCTCCTATAATAATCACATCAGCTTCTTTACTTTGAAGAATTGTTTTTTTCAATCTTCTCCATTTAAAGATATCGAAAAAAACTGCTTGAAACCAGTAGTATAAAAAAGAATTGTTTTTTATAAGGGACATAACAGATTTTTTTATCTTTGATAAAAGCCGGATTGCTTTTTTCTTTTCAGGAGAATCTCCGATATATTTTCTCAATAAAATATCGTAAGATACAATTTCATATCCTTTGATTTTCACCATTTTTTCTATGCAGGCAGAGATTGCCATATCTCCTGTATTAATTCCGTTTAACGCTGAAAATTTAATAAACTTCATGGGGTTCGTCCTTTTTTCTCTTCATGTCAAAAAATATATAGCCAAAAAGAAATATATTAAAAAAACCCGTAGAAAACGATACTGCGGAAGCTGTTCCAACCAGGCCGTAATATTTTGTCAGGAAAAAACAAAGCGTTATAAAAACAAGAGAATTTGCTGCTGAAAAAACAAGTAACTTCCCCTGCCTGTCGGTCATGTTCATAGTTGTGATTGTCGGGCCTGTCAAAGCATTGAGAAAAAAACCGGCGGACAGAATTATCATTAGAATATAATGAGGTGAGTATTCCTCCCCAAATGTAATTTCAAGTACCTGCTTTGGAAATATAGTCAAAACGAATAGTATAGGAACAAGAACAAAAACACTTATTATTATTGAGTGCAGATATATGGACTTCAACTCCTTTATGTTGCCTTCGGTGTATTCTCTGGCGATGTTTGGTGCCGAATAAGAGGCTATAGATATGGAGACATATGTGTAGAGTAGCATAAACTGGGATATAGCAGAGTAAATACCCACTTCATACTCGGACATAAAATAACCTATTATAAATATTCCCGAATATGAAAAAATAAAACCAAGGGAAGAAGAAAACATCATGGGAGACGACTGTCTGAGCATTTCAAATATTGTCTCCGTTTTTTTAGAACTGTCTAAAGTGAAATTTCTTCTGGAAATAAAAAATTTTGTAAAAACCGAAATCACAATGGCACTTATTATTACAACAGAAAAATATCCCGAAAAAATAAAACTTTCTTTCATCCCTCCTGAGCAGAGAAAAACAGCAGCGAGAAAAAACAGAAAAAATAGATTTATCCAGCTGTATCGAAAAAAAGCATATGCCTTCACACTTCCGAAACCTCTGAAAACCTGACATAGAAAAGAGTATATCGAATAAAAAAATATGGTCAATGCAGCAAAAAATATATACCGGCCCATATCAACCGAAGAAAAAAAAGTCTCCTGAAATACTTCCGAAAACAGAAGAAATAAAAAAACAAAAACAAAAGAAGTCAAAAAAATAACTTTAATGGATTTTGTTATAAATTCTATAGTGGCTTTTCTGTTGTTACCAATTTCAGGAATTTTTCTTACAGAAAATATATCCAGGCCAAACATTGAAAATACGGATGTAATTAAAATTATTTTGGACAACATCTGAAAT